>CAYXCV010000115.1:0-8216 GCA_964463365.1 uncultured Kineothrix sp. | reverse complement strand
TTGGAAGGACTGCTGACCCCCTTTATTCCTTTGGCACTGACACACAAGTGTACATCTCCTGCATTCAAACTATAATTTAGCTCCTCTTTGGATTGATAGGGAATAAATATTATATTTTCAAAATGATGTTTCTTGCTATACTCTTCTAATCTATGTTTAATACTCCCGGCTCCAACAAATACAAATACAACTTCTCTTCCATCCTTTGTCCTTGGACCGCTTTCATAACTGCCATCTGAAGCCATACCCTTTTTGAATTTTTTAAAAATACGAATAATATTTTCCAAATCATAGAAAATACCCAGGTTTCCGGAGTACATAATGATAAATTTATCTTTTATGTTGTATTTTTCACGAAAAGTCAATACATTAGAATCATTATCGGATAATGGAAATATTTCCTTCTCATCCACCCAATTATTGATACATGTATGCTTAGGAATTCGCCTGATTATTCCATTCTTATTTACAAATCTTTGTCTAAATGTCTGTACCATATCTTGATCAACGACTATCACTTTATCTGACTGCATGCAGCTGAATTTATCTAAAATCATCATTAACTTAAGAACTAATTGATTTTTACTATAGTCTGTAGCTATTATCTGTTCCGGATTAAAATCTTGAATATTATAAATAAATTTGGCTTTTTTGACCCATTTTCCCCATACGCCAAGTAAGCCTCCCAAAACAGGCGGCTGGCTAATGCTATATACAAAATCAACATGTTTTATTTTAAATGTAGCCCACATAGCTCTTTTAAAATAGGTGAGAATGTTTATCACTCGACTATATTTCTTTGTTTTATCAAATCCGGGGACTAATACTCTGATAATATTTACCCCTTCAATATTTTCAAAGAAATATTTATTATTTTTATATTCCTTATGTATGTTCCCTATATAAGAAGGTACCGTACAAATCACGGTAATATTAAACTTGTCTAACATTCCCTCTGCAAGTTCTTTTAGAATCTGTCCTGTCGATGCCACATCCGGATAATAATAGTGGGCAAAAATCAGAAGGTTTTGCCTTTTATCAATTTTAGTTTTCATACTCATTATGTCCCATTCAATCAGTTCCGTATTTTATCCCATTATCCATGTACTTACTAATAAACGGCAGTCATGCCCGAAGGTATGACTGCCTCGAAACCACACCTTTGAAAAAAGTTTGTTTTACAAATTATTTTGTAGCAAATTTCTTTGTTGAAAATACTGCACCTGCAACACAGATAATTGCTACTGCATAAAAAGGCACTGTACTTTCGCCTGTTTTTGGAGACTTTACGCCTGCTGCCGTATCTGCAGGAATCTCTCCTTTTACAATAATGACCGGTGACAAAGATGTGAAAGTCGCTGTAACAATACCATCCTCTACGGAATCAGGAATAATTACTTCCCATGATCCATCCTGTTTCTGATGAAGAATATATACAGAGTCGCCTGCCTTGATGCCGCTTGCGGTTAATGGCATGGTTACTGATTGGTATTCACCATCTAATTCAATCGTAATATCTGATATGCCAACTACCGTTGCTGCTTTTTCACCTGCCAGCTCTGCAATTTTGGTCAGACCAGCCTCTTTTACTGCTTCTGAAACAGGACTGAATATTACTTTTACATTACTCTCTGTATCTCCTATTTTCACTACTGCATTTTTTCCTTCCGGAACAAGTACATTAGCGGCACTGGAAGATACGCTTGGTGCTGCAAATGCTGTGATACCCATAGCAAAGGTCATAACACCTGCAGCAATAATCGCTAATAATTTTTTCACTTAACGTCTACCTCCTTTCCTCATCATTGTGTGGCTTCTATATCAACACAAATGAAAATAAATACATTAAATGTGCTAATACTTTCAATAAATCTGATTCTACATATTTACTTCCTCGTAGAATATATCTATAATTAACTGTTTTAAAGAAATCTCGTCTACATGGAATTCTTCATATTCCTCACCCATTACGGTATTGCCCTTTATCATATGGACGTTATCTTTATGAAATTGGTAGGCAGGTATTTCAGTCGCAAGATAAGTTACCTCATCTACCGTAATATTGGTCGTCATATATGGGGTAACCATCTGATATATTTCCAGTGCCAGTGCAGGATCACTTTTAATATTTTTTTTCAATTTATCGGTAAAAGCGGTAAGATATTGTTTTTGTCTCATCAACCGACTCCCGTTACTGTTAAATTCATTTACATCTCTGACTTTTACATACCAAAATGAACTTTTACCCATTAATGTGATATTTTCATTTTTAACCAGTGTCCCATCATACTTTGTTAAATCTTCTAAACATGTTACTTCTACACCGCCAACTGCATCATTTACTACCGGAATTGCTACCATATTAAGTGCACAATATCCATGAATCGGTAGTTGATACATGAGTTTAGAAACGGCATCCACTGTATACTCAGCACTGTTTTTGCCTCCATCACCAAAGGCATGCTGCAATGCAATTTGTGCATTCGTTGACTTTATGTATGCGCCATAATCTCCATAAACCATAATATCTGTCATGGTATCTCTATTAATACCTATCATTTCAGCTTCTTTTGTTTTTGTATCCAACACCAACAGGAAGAGAGCATCCGCCTGTCCGCCTTTTGTATTCTCTACCTCTTTCACTTCCGTATTTTTATCAATGCCCATAAACAAAAAGGTGAGAATGTCTTCGTTATAGGCATATATTTTCCCATTATAACGAATCCATCCTTCTTCCCATATTTCACTGCTTTCTTCTATACTATCTTCTCTTTGTTCTACTATGTTTTCTTCTGATTCTATTGACGGCTGCTTTGATTTTGCCTGTTTTTTCAGATTAGACATTCCCACTGCCCGTACGGTGAAAAATCCCCCTGTAAGTAATAACATGATTCCCAAGATAAGACCAATCCAAAAGATGATTATGTTTCGTTTTCTGTCTTCCCGTCGTTTTATTGCTTTTTCCGGATTTAATATTTCTTCTTTTATTAAATCATCTTTACTTAGTTTCATCTTCATTAATTAATACCGCCTGTACTAAAAATCTTTTGTCATCTTTTCCCTTTATACATGTAGAAAGAGTAAGTATCTTACTGTCTTCTGTTAACTTAATATCTTCTCTAAAATTTGCCGACATATCTTTCCTGTTAAAAATTTCCTCAATATAATCGTTACAAATTTTAATATTTTCAAAGTTGAAGGAGCTTAATATATGTCTGTCATCATAGGTATAGGCTCCGAATATTTCATATGAATATTTTTTATCCGGTGTATAGATATATATTTCCTTATTCTGCTCAAAAAACTCCGCATCTGAAAAATGATGGAGATTTGCAAACATAGTCCCGTTTTTCATATTATGGCCGTACAGTAAGGTATTAAAATCCGAAAAATCTTTTTGATTATAGTCTTCCGAATAAATGCATCCCGGATATCCTTTTGTACCATCCATGTTATGGTTTAAATAATAAAAATTATCCGTAGGGTGTTGTAATATTGGATAGTCTATGACTGTGCCGGGTATTTGTATCCATGCATAGACATCTTTGTTCTGTTCCCATACTTTTGCAAAGTCTATGGGATTATCAATTTTTGTATCCTTCACTTCTACACTATTTGAAAGATTATGTGTTTGGGGCAATTGAGTGTTTTCTATTTCTTTATTCGTTTGTCTTACATCTACTCTAAGTTCTTCATATTCTTTTGTTTTCATATTTTGATCTGTATAATAAAAAGCATAGTAAATACCGCAAATAAGTATTCCTACCGTGCAAATGCTGATATAAACTATGCCTAAAATTTTCTTCTTATTGTTACTCTCTTGCTCCTTCATATATACCCTCGATTTTTTCTGCATCGTTCTGATTTCATTTACTCACCTATTTGTATCTATTGGTTACTTGCTGCCTGTGACGCTGTCTAGTTTGAATTTTCCTCTGCAACAGAGGAACCGGAGACAGTAGAAGCGCCTTCTTCCGGGTTTTCTTGTGGAAATATTCTTACCTTCTTGTTGAAATTATTACTGCTGTCCATGACTGCATATGTTACAGATACGCTTTTACCATCCGTAGAAGATACTATCTTTTCGATAACAATTTTATCTGTAAGGTCACCATCCTTTTCATCATATGCCGTAACTCCTTCATAAAGGTTGCTTACATCGATATCAGAGGAATATATTAAGTTAATATCCTCAAATTGGATTTCAGGATTCGTTCTGTCAATTTGCAATACTAAAGTAACACTAATAACTATTAATATGAGACTTAATCCTGCAAATATCCAAGCTATTTTATTACTTTTCATAGTTGCTCTCCATCCTTACTCTTTCGTTTTCTTATCCCCTCCATATTGAGCGAAATATTTACCATAATACCTCCCATAGTATCCATTGCCTTCCATATCCACCTTATTAAGTATGACTCCTAAAATCTTACATTCTGCTTTTTCTAATTGACTCTTTACCTGCTGTGCAAATTTATAGCTGATTGCATTACTTTCAATTACCATTACAACCCCGTCACATTCCCTGGCAACAACTGCACCATCAATGACACTGCCAAGCGGAGGAGTATCTACAATAACATAATCAAAGGTAGAACGAAGACTTCCCAATATCATCTTAAACATTTCACTGCCTAACAATTCACTGGGGTTAGGAGGTATCGGTCCTGCAAAAGCAATAAATAGATTTTTAATATTAGTTTTACAAATCACATCTGTAAAGGCGTTTTGTCCTACTAAACAATGGGTTAGCCCAACCTTTACTACCCCGGTTTTATATCTTCCTACCATTACGGATTTTCTAAAATCCGCATCAATAATCATAACCTTCTTACCGCTCTCAGCTATTGCCACAGCCAAGTTGACAGCAACACTGGTCTTACCTTCATTCGGAGTGCAGCTGGTAACTGCAATTATCTGCGTTCCGGCACCACAGAATTCTATATTACTGCGCAAGGTACGATAAGCTTCTTTGATTCGATAGTTTTTCTGTTCATTTATCTCTAGTTTTACCGTTTGCATCGTATTACTTATTCCTTTTCTTTTTTATATGTTTCTCGTCTTCACTAAGTGGTATTAAAGCAAGTGTACTAAGCTGTAAATATCGTTCCACATCATCTGAGGTTTTAATTGTATCGTCTAAAATATGTATAATTAATATGATTGCACAAACTACAAAGCAAGCGATAAGACCTCCGGCTATTGTCCACTTCATTACACTGGGGCTTGCCTTTATCTCCGGCAAATTAGCTGTCTCCACTATATTAACGGCTTCAATATCCATAACATTCTCGATATGGGCTGCTGCTACTTCACGAACCGTATTCGCAATATTCATGGCCTGTATCGGTGAACGATCACTCACGGTAATTGCCAGAATTCGTGTTTCCGATGGCGTTGTGACCTTTACCTTATTTAATAATTTATCATATGTAATATTTAACCCAAGCTGCATATTCACTTCTTCCAGTACATACCTGCTTGTAATTAATTCTGCATAATCTTTCGTCAGTTGAGTCCCCATCTGTACATCGTTATAAGTTACCGCTGTATTCTCTTGCTTATTTAAGATATATATTTTGGTGGTGGATTCAAATGTTGGTGATATTAGAAATTTACTGACAATAAACATAAGTAACGCAAAAAACAAACTAACACTGACAATCAGCCCCAGTTTGGAAAAAATCAATCCAATTATTTCTTTTAAATCTATTTCAATAACATCATTCTCATCTATACTGCCATTCATCTACTGTACTCTCCGTTATCATATTATTTATTAGTAAACTACATATTCGTTTTTTAATATTTTATTCGGATTTGTAATCAGAAGTTTTTGTACCATTTGTTTCCCGAATTTTTTTCTTATTATGATAGCAGCCTTATTGAGGTAAGGTCCCCTTTTCCCCACATCATGTGCATCCGTAGCCACGAAATGGACATATCCCTTATTCAACATCCACATTGCATCCTGCTTTGCAGTCCGTCCTGTTTTTCCGCAAATACTTTCTGCATTAATCTGTATGTAGCACCCCATATTTATTAGCTCTTCCAGTAATTCTTTTTTCTGCATAAGCTCTTTATATCGCTCTGCATGAGCCAATATCGGTCTGTAACCATCTGCCAACAGTTGGTAAATAGCATTTCTTATATATTCATAATATTTCACTGGATTAAATTCAATCAATACGTAATTAGAGCCGGCAAGCGTATTGATTTCACCTGAATTTAATAATGCGGGTACTAAACTCCGGTAATAAACTTCATTTCCTAAAATAAGTTCTATATGTAAATCATTTTCAATTATCAATTCATTTAATAATGCAATTTTCTTATTCACATCTTCCGATGATGCATTTTTTTCTCCGGGAATATAGTGTGGAGTTACTATCATTGTTTTTATCAGATTCTTTTCTGCTATTTGCAACATTTTTAATGCTTCATCAGGACTTTGGGCTCCATCATCTATTCCAGGCAATATATGGCAATGTATATCAATAAACTTACCCATGCTGATTACCACATCCTTTACATAAATACTAATAAAAACGTAAATTTTTATACTACCCAACGTACTAATTATAAACGTTTAAAACTGGTATTGTCAACTTTCACTTAAATACTCCTCCTCCATTACTCAATTTACTAAAACTGCTCTTTCTCCAACAACATATCACTAGTGTCTTCTGCTTCTATTTCTTTTTCATACTCACCAAGTATTTCCTTTTTATACTTAGTGATTGCCGCATTTTTGGATAGGTTTTCTTCCAGATACTCTCGTCCACGCTTACCCATATTGGATAACTCTATACTAGTGGCGTTATTTATAAACCATTTGATGTTATCTTCTAACTGCTTATATGCCTCCGGTTCACATGTTAAACCACATTTTGATTTTTCTAAAATCATCCTGCATTCTGCGCCTTCTTCCATAACCGCCAAAATAGGTTTACCTGCGGCTGCAATCCCGTAGAATTTGGAAGGACTGCTGACCCCCTTTATCCCTCTGGCACTGACGCACATATGTACATCTGCTGCATTCAAACTATAATTTAACTCTTCCTTCTGTTGGTACGGAATGAATATAATATTTTCAAAATGATGCTTCTTGCTGTACTCTTCTAATCTATACTTAATGCTTCCGGCTCCAACAAATACGAATACAACCTCTCTTCCGTCACTTGTCCTTGACCCGCTTTCATATCTGCTATTTGAGTCCGTACCTTTTCTGAATTTTTTTAAAACACGTATAATATTTTCCAAGTCGTAGAAAATGCCCAGGTTTCCGGAGTACATAATGACAAATTTATTTTTTAAATTATATTTTTCACGAAAAGCCAACACATTAGCGTCATTATCGGATAAAGGAAATATTTCCTTCTCATCCACCCAATTATTGATATATGTATGTTTAGGAATTCGCCTGATTATTCCATTCTTATTTGCAAATCTTTGTCTGAATGTCTGTACCATATTTTGATCAACCACAATCACTTTATCTGACTGCATGCAGCTGAATTTATCTAAAATCATCATTAACTTAAGAACCAATTGATTTTTACTATAACCTGTTGCTATAATTTGTTCCGGATTAAAGTCTTGAATATTATAAATAAATTTGGCTTTTTTGACCCATTTTCCCCACACACCAAGTAAGCCGCCCAAGACAGGTGGCTGGCTGATGCTATAAACAATATCAACTTGTTTTGTCTTAAATGTAGCCCACATGGCTCTTTTAAAATAGGTTAGAATATTTATAACTCGACTATATTTCTTTGTTTTATCAAATCCGGGTACCGATACTCTGATAATATTTATCCCATTAATCTTTTCAAAGAAATATTTATTATTTTTGTATTCCTTATGTATATTGCCTATATAAGAAGGTACCGTGCAAATCACGGTAATATTTAACACATCTAACATTCCCTCTGCCAGTTCTTTTAATATCTGTCCTGTTGAGGCCACATCCGGATAATAATAGTGGGCATAAATCAGAAGATTTTGCTTTTTATCTGTTTTTGTCTTCATACTCACTACGTCTCCTTCAATCAGATTCTTATTTTATCCCCTAATGCATTTACTACTAATAACCGGCAGCCATGCCCAAAGGTATGACTGCCCGAAACCACACCTCTGAAAAAAGTATGTGTTACATATTACCTTGTTGCAAATTACCTTGTTGCAAATTTCTTTGTTGAATATACTGCACC
>CAYXCV010000114.1:0-8306 GCA_964463365.1 uncultured Kineothrix sp. | reverse complement strand
CCATATTTAAATGAATCCAGAAAAGAGGTTCTTTATAGTCCTGGAATACTTTACGGTAAAATTCAAGATACTCATCCTTCGTACACTCATTGGGATGTTTTCCCCAGAGAGGATTGGTTTCATTTAAAAGCTCCGGTCTCTTGGCAATTTTTAACTTTTGTTCGTCCTCTTCTTTTTCCTTCGCAACTTCTTCGATTACCGTATCTGTCTCTAACTTTTCATCGGCATTAATAATCTCTGTTTCATCAGAATTAGCTTTGGATAAATAGATTTCCGTAGGCATGAAAGAGCAATATTTCTTAAGCACTTCTCTGGCCTTATATTCATTACAGAATTCCAGGCAGTCCTCATTGATATACAATGTAATCTCTGTACCAACCTGTGTCCTCGTACCATCTTCCATTTCAAACTCTGTACCGCCGTCACATTCCCAATGAACCGGTGTTGCGCCTTCTTTATAAGATAAGCTATCAATATGTACCTGATCCGATACCATGAAAGCAGAGTAGAATCCCAGACCGAAATGTCCGATTATCTGATCCTCATTCGTTTTATCTTTATACTTTTCGATAAAGTCTGTTGCACCGGAAAAAGCAATCTGATTGATATATTCTTCCACTTCCTCAGCTGTCATACCAATACCATTATCGATAAATTTTAATGTTTTCTCTTCCGGATTGACAATCACCTGAATTTTTGCCTTATAATCATCGGGTAATGTACATTCACCCATCATTTCTAATTTTTTAAGCTTAGTAATTGCATCGCATCCATTGGATATAAGCTCTCTCATGAAAATATCATGGTCAGAATATAACCATTTCTTAATAATTGGAAAAATATTATCACTGTTGATTGATAAATTACCGCGTTTTGTTGCCATAATAGCCACTATCCTTTCTATTCGTTCATTTTATTACATAACCAAAGTTTAATTCCCTTAAAACAAAAAGTCAAGAGGTAATTAGCACTCGTTTGAAACGAGTGCTGATAACTCTCGGTTTTGCTTGAATTTATGGGAACTTCGGAATTTATAAAATTTTTGTAAACTAGTCTATTCCTTGAAAAATTCTCCGTAAATATCGAAAAAGTTAGCTGTTCTTACATTGGAATCGTGAATAAATGTAACACTATTCCATAAACTATCATTTAACTTTCTCGTAAGAGAATTAACAAAAGTGTCATATTCCTGACCAAATACTTCTTTCTTTCTTTGTTCCATTATTTTAATTTTATTCGCATCGGTTTCTTCTCGGTTAAAGGTAGTGACGCATTTAATAATGTGATATCCGTACTCTGATTCCACAATATCACTAATCTCGTCTTTTCCCAGATTGAATGCTGCTTCTTCAAACGCCTGATTCATATCACCCTTGCCAAAAGAATAGATTCCATTTAGATTGTTTCCGCTATTATCTTCACTGTATTTATCAATCAGTTCATCAAAATCGCTTCCTTCTTTTGCCAGCTCAAGAACTTCTTTTGCTGCTTGATAGGCTTGAGTTTTGGCTGATTGGCTATACTCAATCTTGGCGCCCGTGCCATCCAGAGCATAAGTCTTAATCAGTATATGTTGCACGGTAATTGTCCTAGCTTCATCATCACTGATTTCAGGGTTAATGTCCTTAATAATATACTGATATACCTTATTAGCCAATGCGTACTCGGAATACAAAGTATAAATAATATCTTCCGTTACACCCATTGCTGATATTTCGGTATCACTCAGTGATCCATAGTAAAGGGAAGCCGCCGCTTTCGCTATTTCCATTTCCTCTTCCGTAAGCTCCACATTATGCTGCTCAGCCAAGAGATTCATTGTCTTTATCTGGGCAATTCTGGCAAGCGCCGTATCTTTTACATTCTGCTCCAGAGTGATTCCCTCGACGTTCGCTTCCCATATTTTTGATCCAAAAACCACTTCATACTGATTCTGGGAATTGGTCAGATATACCATGATTTCAGGTAATTTACAGGAAATACTTTCAATCCGGAATATTTCATCTTTCTCAAATCCTGTTGTCAAAACTACCTTTGTACCATCCTTATCACCGCATCCAACCAGTGATAAAATACTGAACATAATCATCATACTAATTGTTAAGATTTTTTTATTTAACTTATTAAACACAATAACTAATTCAACCCTTTCAATATACTTCTCGCCACACTGATTCCATTGGCTGATGCTTGCTGCAGACCTCTTGTGACACCGGCACCGTCTCCAATCGCTCGAAGCCCCTTAATGCTCGTCTCAAAGTCCTTATTAACAATTACCCTGTTAGAATAAAATTTCACTTCCACACCATAAAGCAGGGTTTCATCCGATGCGATTCCCGGTGTCACTTTATCAAGGGCTTCTAACATTTCCTGTATATCTACCATGATTCTGTGAGGGAATACCAACGATAAATCTCCCGGTACCGCATCTTTTAATGTGGGAATCAAGTTTGTTCTGCAGAGCCTTTCTTCGGTTGTTCTTCTGCCCCTCTTAAAGTCTCCGAAGGTTTGCACCATAATTTTATCTCCGCAGAGCATATTGGACAACTGTGCAATCTGCCTTCCATATTCAATCGGGGATTTAAATGGTTTTGTAAAGTTTTTGGAAACAAGAATCGCAAAGTTTGTATTATTTGTCTTGAATTCCTTTGATTTATAGGCATGTCCGTTGACCACTGAAAGACCGCCCTCATAATACTCCGTCGACACCTCACCGGAAGGATTGGTACAAAAAGTTCTTACTTTATCATCAAAGGTGGGAGTATACAGAACAAGCTTTGCTTCATAAAGGTTTTCGTTAAGAAACTGCATAACTTCATCGCGTACTTCAACACGAACACCGATATCCACTGTTCCCGGCGTTGTTTGAATGCCGATTTCCTCGCATTTGTCCTTAAACCAATCTGCCCCTTCCCGTCCCACTGCGGACACGACTTCATCGGCATAGAAGGTCTCTCCTTTATCTGTTGTAACCCCTACTGCCTTTCCATCCTCAACAATAATCTGTTCCACCATTGTTTGAAACATAAGGTTAACACCAACTTGTTCCAAATGGTGCTGTAATTTTCCATAGATTTTATAGCCCTCTTCCGTTCCCAAATGTCTGATGGGACATTCAATCAGCTTTAAGTTTGCATGAATCGCTGCCTTCCTGATTTCATGGATTTCTTTTTCTTTATTTACTCCATAAACATTTTTATCCGCACCGAATTTTAAGTAAACATCGTCCGATTCATGAATCAGCTTAACCGTTTCATCATAACCCAAAATAGCCGGCAGATTACCGCCTACATCCGGAGATAAAGACAGCTTTCCATCGGAAAAAGCACCTGCACCCGCAAAACCGGTGGTTATGGAACATGGCTTACATCCGATGCATTGCTTCGTCACTCGTTTAGGACAATTCCTCTTTTCTATGGAACGCCCTTTTTCTATCATTAATACCTTTAAATCTTTCTTTTTATCCAATAATTCATATGCGCAGAAAATGCCCCCCGGTCCTGCACCAATAATAATAACATCATATTCATTCTTCACCATAATCTTTAACTCCTTTCACAACCTGGAGACTTTATTTTTATACTCGGGCAGATTATAACATAATTTGTATGGTACTGCCTACATTTGATTTAGATATTAGGATTTTATTTTCTATTTTTTCAGCCAGCTCCGGTACATGGGATATAATCCCGATCAGTCGTTCCTTCTCTACCAAAGACATCAGCGTCTGACAAGCCTGGTCTAAGGATTCACTATCCAGCGTTCCGAACCCTTCATCTATGAATAAGGTCTCTACACGAATTCCCCCACTATAGTTCTGTATTACATCGCTCATTCCAAGTGCCAGTGCCAGTGAGGCTTTGAAAGATTCACCACCGGATAACGTCTTGACAGAACGGTATTTTCCGGTGTAGTAGTCCAGAATCTGCATTTCCAGATTATCCTTTACCCTGCCGTCACTTACCCCTTCTAAACGGGATAGTTCGTACCTTCCGCTTGTCATTTTTAAAAGCCGTATATTGGCTGCCCTTAGAATCTCTTCAAAATATCCGGCAAGTACATATTGTTCAAAAACAAGTCTCTTGGAGTTGTTTCCACTAGCCAGATTATCCAGATCTTTAACAATCCCATATTCCTGATTCAGCTTCTCCATTCTGCCTGCCTTCTCCTGCAAAGAACTCTTAATTTTCTTTACCTCCTGCAAACGATGGTGACATTTTGACTGTAATGCCAGTGCTTCTTTCTTCTCTCTGTTCTTCTCCCCCATCCTCTCTTTGAGTACCAAAACATCTATCTTTTCTTTACCTTTTATTTCATCTTGTAAATGCGAGATTTGGCTATGAACGGTTTGCAGCTGGTTATAATAATGATTGATTTTATGTTCCAGCGCCTCTATCTGTTCCTCCTTACGCACGCTTTCCTGATAACCAATAAGTGTTGTAAATCCGGCTTCTGTACACTTATTCTCAAGCAGCAGATATGCCTTTTCTATATTCTTCTTCTGGGATACCGCTTCTATTACAGCCGCCTGCAAAACAGCTTTTTTCTCCGCAGACTGTACGGATATCTTTTCATACTGTTTGATTTTATCCTCGAAAATATTCTGTGATACTCCATCTATGATTGCTTTAATTTCTTGAGAAATACGCTCTATTTGATGGGAATATTCTTCTACCTGCCGTTTTAATTCCTGTACTTGTTCTTCTTTACTTAGCACATCTCCTTTATGTAATGAGGCTTTCCCATGAAGTGTGGTAAGCTTACTGCTTTCTCTCTCATAGTCAGCCTTTAATTTCTGAAGTTGCTCCTCCCTTGGTATCTCCTCCGAAACATGAGCTGCCTCCGGATGTTCCAAGGAACCACATACCGGACAAGGTTCTCCCTCTATTAACAGACGAGCTACAATACCTACTGTTGCTCTTTTATATTTTTTATCTGCTTCTTCGTAAGCTTCCTTTTTGTCTTCGGTGATTGCTTCCTGTCTGACATACTCCTCCTGTAATTTCAGTAATTCCGTTCTCTTTGTTTCTGTCTGCTGTCTCACCTCTTCATAACGCTTCCATAAATTCTGGTATGACTCTTTGACTTTATAAGCCTCCATAGCCTCCTGCCGTTTTACATAAATAGGCGTTAGTTCTTCCATTCTCTTATCAAGTTCATTCAGTTCTCCCTGACTTTTTAACTTTTTATCCTCTAGAGCCTCAAGGATACTTTTTTCCTTCTCCCATTGCAGAAAGAAAATAGTAAGTTTAGCCGCTGACCTTGCGCTGCGCAGCTCCTCTTCATATCCTTCTGTCACACTTTTATTCATTTCTAATATCTCTAACTCTTTTAAGGCCTTACCTAACCGATCTATTTTCTCATTGCACTGTTCTCCTGCAAGGATTTCTTCTGATAATGCAAGGGTTTCTTTTTCAAAAGCAGCATACGCTTCTTCCGCCACTTTGTAAGCAGCACTGCGCCCTTTATGTATGTCAGCCAGAGCAGCAAGTATCTTATCATAATGAAAACCGCCTTCTGTTAACAGTTTCAGCAGTTCATGCTCTTCCTCTTCTCCTTCTAATTGGAGCATATGGATATCCTCTTCCATCCTATGCCTGTATTCCATTACTTGCTTATATAATTCTTTGCCACGATTCTTTAAGATATTCGCGAATCTCTCATATACGGAGGTGGCAAATATTTCTCTGAAAATCCTTGCTTTCTCGGCAGGAGATGCCGCCAATAATTTCGCAAACTCGCCTTGTGCTATCATAGAAATCTGCTTGAACTGCCCGTAATCCAGGACAAGGATTTCCCGCATCCTGCGATTAACCTCACTGGTTCCTTGTATGATATCTCCATCCGGCATATGCAATACCGCATTTTCCTTCTCCTTCGTATACTCTCCTTTTCCGCCCTGCCTCTTTTTCGGACGCATATACTCCGGATTGCGTATAATATGATATTCCTTCTCGCCATGTGTCATCAGTAATTCCACATAGGTAGCCGTATCGGCATCTGCAAAATCACTTCTTACGCTGGATTTCTCCCTTACATCACCACTCATACTTCCATAAAGTGCATAAGTGATGGCATCAAAAATCGTTGTCTTACCGGCTCCTGTTGCTCCTGTAATTAGAAATAATCCCCGCTTCTCCAGTTTTTTAAAATCAATTTCTATTTGACCCCTGTAAGGTCCCCAACCCGAAAGTACTAATTTCTTAGGTTTCATCTATCTCCATCTCTTTCTGCTTCTCTGGCTGTTTCTGTAATGACCTCCATCCGATTTTCATCAGGCTCTTCTTCTCTTAATATCTCATAAAAATCCGAAAACAACTCCGGTATACTTTTCCTTTTCTCAGGCATCTTACTTTCGTATTCTTCCTTACCTCTGCTTTCATTTTTCAATAATATAATCTGCATTACATTGGGATAAACACTTCTCAGAGTACTAATAGGATCGATTAGTTCTTCCTCATTGGTAAGCTGTGCTTGTATATAATCCGATGGATTGGCTGCTTGTACCACTTCATCTGCCATTAGCTCTTTCAAACTTCCTCTTATTTTACGCATTTCATGCAAGGGTGATAGTGCCAACTGCCTGACTGAAATATCCCCTTTTGCTTTTATCTCCACCAGATTCACCGTCTTTGTTTTTCCTGCTTCAGAAAAAGAATAGGCAAGAGGAGAACCTGCGTAATAAATTGGTTTATCCTTGATCTGCTGGGGTTTATGTATATGACCCAAAGCAACATAGTCAAAGTCTTTAAACAAAGATGCTTCTACATTATCAAGTCCGCCCACATGAAAGGTTGTCTCACTATCGGCAAGTTCAGGTTCTTGTCCCTCATTGGTAACAAAAAAATGAGTGACAAGGACTTGCCGTCCATTTCCATCTAATGTCTCACGGGAAAGTATATTCTTTACTGCCTCACCGCTGGTCTTTGCTTCCGCCAATGCCGGTTTGATAAATGGGGCAAGAACAAAGGTTATAGTTCCGTATTCATCGGTAAAGTTTACCTTCTTAAGCCTTTCCTTATATACTCCAGCAATATAAACATTGCTCTCCTGCAATATTTCCTCCGCAAACTCGATTCTTTCCGGTGAATCGTGATTGCCGCTAATTAATATGACTGTAATATTTAATCTTACTAATTGGGTCAGAAACATATTTAATAAAGTGACCGCTTCCGCCGAAGGGATCGCCCGGTCATAGATATCTCCGGCAATCACTACCGCATCTACCTTTTCCTCTTTGGCCATCTCTATCATCTGCTGCAAGATATATTTCTGATCCTCTATCATAGAAAAATCATTTACGATTTTTCCGATATGTAAGTCACCTGTATGTAAAAATTTCACGCTAACCTCCATTCTGCCGTGTGAGATTTAGTTATTAAAATATCTTCTCACACTTATGGCATTCTTTTGAATACCAATCAACTCCGTTGGTCAGTACATAATCCTCACCTTCCATAACCGCTTTTATAAAGTCATGAATCGAAGTGAGTTTTCTCTTAAAAGCCATCCCACCATTCAAAAGTGATGTGGCATGAATGTCGGAACCGGCTGTCATCGGTAATTTATGCTCCTCAGCATAGGCGATCGCCCTTTCATCATAAATCGGATCGTTATGGTTCCTGCTTCTGGGATTAGAATGTGTGGCGTTAAGCGCCTCCACTCCATCTACGTATTCCGGATATAATCTCACCTCGGGAATATAGAACTCTTCGCGGAAAGGATGTGCATGGATGACCATACCACCTGCCTTATGAACCAGCTGATACTGTTCTTCCACCGATGCGTTTCTAAGCTCAGGATGAGCCAGCATGTACTCTTTGTCCAGTCCGTATATCAAGAATTCCGTACCCATAAATCCGGCCTCATAACCAAAAAATACATCAAGACCGATCTTATCGCCTTCCCTCTTGGCATCCTCATAGCCTTTTGTAAATTCCTCCACCCATTCTCTCCACGGTTTCCTACGCCCTATGGATGTATTTCCTCCCCAGTTATGTTCAGTAACAATAATTCCTGTATAACCTGCATCCTTGCAAGCTTTTGCCATCTCCGCACCTGTATTTCTGGCACAGGCACTGCCTAACGATGTGTGTAAATGAGTGTCATATAAATAAGGATAATCCTTTAACAGTTTAATTTTCTGCATGTAAAATCTTTACTCCTTCTGTACGATAATAGTCCTTTATAAGAATACCACATTTTATCACATAATGCATGAATTTGCTGTTATTCAACAGAGTCCTTTACTATAAATCGAGTAGGAGAAAATTTTCATTCTCATGAAAATTTTCGACCTCTCACAC
>CAYXCV010000113.1:0-8452 GCA_964463365.1 uncultured Kineothrix sp. | reverse complement strand
CCGAGTTTTCCACCATGAACCGCTCTTATGATGAAAAAATGCTCCATGCCAAGCAAGCTCTTGTCAAGCTGAAAGCCGAGTACACCTCCCTTTGGGAAAGCACCGGCACTCACGAATGGATTGAGAGCTTCAGGAAGCACAAGGACATTGAGCAGCTTAACCGCTCCGTGGTAGTCAGCCTGATTGACCGTATTATCGTCTATGAAGATAGCCGTGTAGAGGTTGCGTTCAGGTATCAGCACAACTATGAGAGGGCTTTGGATTACATTCAGAGCATTCAAATCGTCACTATGCCCGAGCTTGCAGTTGCGGGGGTGATGTAATGGCACGGAGAAGCAGAAAGAATCAGGTAGAATCGTTCAGCACCGCCGTCTATACCCGAGTGGCTTATAACGCCGCTGTATATACCCGCCTTTCGGTGGAGGACAACAACTTATCCATAAAAATGGGAAGCTGAGGGAGGACTGAGATGGTTGATAACACAAAGCATCTGGAAGGCAGTTGGAGCAGCCGTTCAAATGAAGCAAAAGAAAAAGCAGTAGAGGCGGTAAAAGAATTAAAAAGCAGGAAAGAATCTGTAAATTTTAGCAGTGTTCACAAGAAAAGTGGTGTATCAAAGCATTTCCTTTATGAGCATCCAGAAGTACGGACTATGATTGAGGATGAGAGAAAACAGGAAAAAATAAGAAGTGCTTTATACCATGAAAAATATGATAAGACATCAAAATCAAAAGATGTAATCATACAGACAAAAGATAAATATATCGCAAAACTTGAAGCTGAGAATCAAAAATTACAGAAGGAATTAAATCAGTTAAGAGCAATGATATATGAGAAAAAGTAACTGTTCGGGGACATGTCCCCGAACAAGGAATGCAGTGATTTCGGGGCTTTAAGCCCCGGGTACACGAGTTTTTATTAGGAGGTGGCAGAATGAAAAAGAAATGGTATAATTATTTATGGATTTTCTCGTCCGTTTATTTGTTATTGGGATTCGTTAATATTTTATTTGCCTGGATAGGACTGCTCTGCTTTTTTATTCCGCTGCTTATCGCAATTTTTGGCGGAAGTAAAGCTTATTGCAATAAATATTGCGGCAGGGGACAGTTGTTCCAGTTATTAGGCGGCAGATTCGGGTTATCAAGAAATAAGAGTATACCGGCATGGCTGCGCTCTAAATGGTTTCGGTACGGATTTTTAATTTTTTTCTTTACCATGTTTTTTAATATGCTGTTTCATACTTATCTTGTTTTTGCAGGCACCAATTCACTGGCACAGGTAGTTACTTTGCTTTGGACTTTTAAGCTTCCTTGGCACTGGGCATATCATGGAACCATCTTATCACCCGGAGCAGCGCAATTTGCATTCGGATTCTATAGTGTTATGCTCACATCCACATGTTTGGGATTTATCACTATGCTCTTATATAAACCCCGTTCATGGTGTGTATACTGTCCTATGGGAACAATGACACAGCTTATCTGCAAGGCAAAATGCCCTTCCCAAAACAATAAGATATAAGAATAATAAAAGGAAAGCATAGGAGGAAAGCATAGGATTGACATGAAACAGAATAAATATGATGATGCAGTGTTTTTTGATAAGTATAGTAAAATGGATCGCTCGGTAAAGGGACTTGAGGGGGCTGGGGAATGGAAGACTTTAGAAGCCATGCTTCCTGACTTTCAAGACAAAAGAGTATTGGATCTGGGCTGCGGATATGGCTGGCATTGCCAGTATGCTATGGAGCACGGCGCTAATGCAGTGATTGGTGTGGACATATCTGAGAAAATGCTGGATGTGGCAAAGCACAAAACAGATGACAATATCAAATATATAAAGCTGTCAATCGAGGATATTTCTTTTGCGAAAGATTCCTTTGATATAGTGATAAGCTCTCTGGCTTTCCACTATATAGAATCCTTTGAGCAGATACTGAAGAAAATATCAGATTGCCTAGTAAGCGGAGGCGATTTTGTTTTCTCGGCAGAGCATCCCATTTTCACTTCCATGGGCAGTCAGGACTGGTACTATGATGAAGATGGAAATATCCTTCATTTTCCGGTGGATCATTATTTTTCGGAAGGAAAAAGAGAGGCATATTTTCTGGGAGAAAGCGTGATTAAATATCACAAGACATTGACAACGTATTTAAATGGATTATTAAAGGGAGGGTTTGAGATTACAGGTATCGTGGAACCCCAACCCCCAAAGCATCTGATTGATACGGTAAACGGTATGAAAGATGAGCTCCGCAGACCGATGATGCTTATTATTTCATCTAAGAAAAAGTAGCAGCTTAAAACGTTAAGCTTCGCAGTTTATCTTTATTAATGATTCTGACTCCTCCGCGGATGGTTTCGGCTATGCCTTCGGAGGAGAAATATTTCATCATCCTGGAGACCACCTCACGGGCAGAACCCATATATTTTGCAATCTGCTCCTGAGTTAAATGAATGGTCATATCTTTGGTTTTATTCATCTCATCATATAGAAAAATAGCAAGTCTTTTATCAAAGCTCATAAATAGAATTTGCTGCATAACCCACATAACATCTGAAAAACGGTTGACGGCAATATTCAAAGCATAGTTCTCCACATATACATTTTCTTTGGACAAATCAGCAAAAGTTTTTCCGTTCACAATATAACATTCACTATCCTCTTCCGCATCTACAAACACATCAAAGGTAATAGAATCCAACACACAGGAAGCAGAAAGCATACAGATATCATCAGTGTATAGGCGATATAAGGTAATCTCCTTTCCTTCCTCTGATAATAAATAAGCCCGGACGCACCCGCTTTTCACGATAATTCCACCGGTGCATTCCCCACTGCCTCCATGAATATTTGAACCTTTTTTGTAATTTTTATAATAAGTATTCCGACACAATTCTTCTTGTTGTGTTCCATTTAGTTTCTTCCAAAAAGGGAAAAAATCCTGAAGCATGTTTAGACAATCTGTCTGTGGCATATGAATCTATCCTTTCTAACAATCCAGATTTCTTTGAGTAACAATAATGTTAAAATTAGTATATCATAAATCATCCGAAAAGCACGGAGTATTGTACTATCCTAAAAAGTATGATATAAAATATATGGCTATAACGGAGGATTATAAATTGAACAATAATATAATAAAAGACTTCTCAAAGTATGTGAGTTTAAATATTTTAGGCATGATAGGGTTATCGTGTTATATTTTAGCAGATACTTTTTTTGTGTCATGGGCACTGGGAGCAACAGGAATAGCGGCACTTAACTTTTCCATATCTATTTACAGTGTGATTAATGGTATCGGACTAATGATTGGAATCGGCGGAGCGACAAGATTCAGCATTCTTAAGGTACAAAAAGAGGATAAAAATGCAAATAAGGCATTTTCCATCAGTGTTATGATTGGAATCCTGCTGGGAATTATCTTTCTAATAGCAGGTATCCTCAGCGGGGAATCATTAGCAAAAGTACTGGGTGCAGATACCACTACATTGCCATTGACAAAGACCTATCTGACAACCATCATGTGTTTTGCCCCATTTTTTATTTTAAATAATATTATGCTGGCTTTTGTCCGTAACGATAATGAACCGAAACTGTCTATGCTTGCAATGCTTGTGGGAAGCTTTTCTAATATCGTGCTGGATTATATCTTTATGTTTCCCCTTGGTATGGGTATGTTTGGTGCGGCATTTGCAACAGGATTTGCCCCGATTATAAGTATTTTGATTTTATCATTACACTTTATTAGAAAAAAGAATAACTTTAGGTATATTCGGTGTAAATTTGAACTTCCATATGTTCATGATATTTTCAGTTTGGGTTTATCGGCCTTTGTGACCGAGGTTTCCTCCGCTATTATTCTGATTACATTTAATCTGATTATCCTAGGAATTGCAGGAAATATCGGCGTTGCATCTTATGGCATCGTAGCCAATTTAGCACTGGTGGGGATATCTGTTTTCACGGGAATTGCACAAGGAATACAGCCTATTATCAGTAAATATTATGGACTTGGGAAGGTGAAAGAATCAAAGACTATACTAAAATATGCGGTATTTACTTCTTTATTGGCCGCAGCACTTATGTATAGCGTGACGTTTTTCAATACAGATATCATTGTTGCAATATTTAATAGTGAAAAAAATCCGGAGATAACAAGACTGGCGATGTCAGGACTTAGAATTTATTTTGTGGGATTTTTCTTCGCCGGTATCAACATTATAATTGCTATGTATTTAAGCGCTACGGAACGTGCTAGAAATGCATTTGTGATTTCCATAACAAGAGGATGCATCGTAATTGTCCCATTTGTTTTCTTACTGAGTACAATTTGGAAAATGACAGGAGTCTGGTTGGCTTTTGTCTTAACAGAATTAGTGGTGACAATTCTGGCAATATGCATAATAAAGATAAAAAGTAGACAAATTATCTGTCAATAGATTGGATTAATGGCAAGAAGTTTTTATATGCTCTAAATTGTGTTAATTTATCAAATTTTGTAGTTTTTTATAAAAAAGTATAGTAGAATCAATATATAAATTTACCAGTCGAAGCTTAAGTCACAGCTACACATTACTGTACACAAGGAGAATCGAATATGAAGAGAAAATTAGTATTGATAATGTCTATGAGCTTAGATGGATTTATAGCAGATAAAGATGGCGGATATGACTGGTTAGATACATACCTTGATCAAGGCACTATCGAGGAGCTGGGTGAATTTGATATGATTGATTACTTGAATGAAGTAGATACTATCATCATGGGGAAAAATTGCTATAATCAGGGAATGCACAAAAACTTCTTAAACAAAAAGATATTTGTAGCAACAAGTAATTTAATGGAAGATAGTGATAATGTACATTTTATACAAGGGGATATCAGTGCTATCATTAAGGATGAAATTAGTGAGCAGGGAAAAAGTATTTTTATGTTTGGAGGCGGAATAGTTGCCGAACCATTTGTAGATGTAAGTTTAATTGATGAATTTATTATTGGCATTGTTCCGGAAATCTTAGGTGAGGGGCATTCATTCTTTATGAGCGGGACTCCTAAAATAATGGTAAAGCTTCAAGGCTGCCATCTTCATAATGAGACAACGATTCTTAGATATACTAAGGAGAGCATATCAACGACTGTAATCTGAAAGGAATAAAATTTATATGGCTATGTGGAATCCCTGGCGGGGCTGTCATAGATATAGCGAAGGATGTAAATACTGCTATATCCATAAGGGTGACAGCAAAAGAGGAACTGATACCAATGAGATAATACGGACTGAGAAATTCTACGCGCCTGTTGAGAAAAAGAAAAATGGTGAATATAAGATGAAGTCAGGACAGCTGGTATATCTTTGTTTTTCCACAGACTTTCTTATTAAAGAGGCTGATGCGTGGAGAGACGAATGCTGGAAGATGATTAAAGAGCGTTCTGATTTACATTTTCTTTTTCTTACTAAAAGAATCGAACGTTTTATGAAGTGTATTCCTGAGGATTGGGAAGGCGTATATGAAAATGTGACGGTTGGATGTACCATTGAGAATCAGAAGCAGGCAGATTTACGCTTATCTATTTTTGATAATTTACCTATAAAACATAAGAATATAATTTGTCAGCCTCTCATAGAAGAGGTTTTTATTGAAAAATATTTACAAGGAATAGAACTGGTGGTTGTAGGCGGTGAATCGGATAGAAATGCCCGCCCGCTTAACTATGACTGGGTTCTCGGTATCAGAGAACAATGCATTTCACAACAAACAGATTTTGAGTTCAGACAATGCGGCACTCATTTTATTAAGGACGGCAAACATTTCACTTTACAGGTGAAGGATTTGGGTGCGCAGGCAAGAAAGGCTGATATTAATTATAATGTAGCTAAACTATAAAATTTTTAAATACTCTATTTCATCATCATTTCTACCAATTTCTTTATATCCAAACTTTTCATAAAGGTGCTGATTACCTATACTAAAAACTGGTGTTGTCAGAAACCATTCTTTTATAGTTGGGTATTTTTGTTCCACCAGCTGCATAGTCAAAAAACCATAGCCATTTCCCTGATGTATTGGATCTATTACAAAATCTTCAAAATGCATTCGATTGTTATCTTTGGGAATAAGGAAAAATGCGCCAATAATTTCATTACCTAGCATTATTTTGTATGCAATAAAACTATTTATAATATCAATCTCAGACTCTACCTTATCATATCCTGGCGGTCCGCCATCCCTACCCAAATATGTATGAATTTCTTTATTAAATGCAGCCTTTTTTATCTTAGTAATATCATGAGCATCGTCCAATTCAGCCCTTTTAATTGTTATCATAAAATACCTTTCTTTTTTATTGTATTTGAACAATGTACCACATGTTAGTTGAAAAATCTATATTAAATTGTTGACAAGGAAAGAAGTATTTATTATACTGAGTATGTACTCATTGAGTTGGAGGTCACTGATTGAAAACTAAACGACAAGAACAAAAAGAAAATACCAGAATGTGTATATTAGAAGCCGCTTATCGGATTTATTCGGAACAAGGATTTTTAGCGACAACAGCTTCCATTGCTAAGGAAGCGAGAGTATCCCATGGTACAATATTTGTACATTTTCCAACCTTAGAGGACTTATTATGTGAACTGATTAAGGATTTTGGTAATGCTTTGGGAACGGAGACGCATTGCCTGGCAAAAGAACAAAACAGCGTTGCGGAATTACTCAAGGTACATTTGAATATTTTAGCCAGACATGAAGCCTTTTATATTCGGCTCATATCTGAGAGGAGTTTACTGCCAGACGATGCACAAATGACATTAGTAAACATTCAATCCATCATAGCTCATCATTTTAGTCAGGTGATGGAAGGAGAAATTCAAAATAATACAGTTAAAAATATTCCGATACATTTGATGTTTAACACATGGATGGGGCTGATTCATTATTATCTTTTAAATAAGGAATTTTTTGCACCGGACACTCCTCTGCTAGAACGTTATCACTCTGAACTTATAACAACCTATATAGAATTAATAAAAATATGAAGTAACTTAGTAGAAAGGTAATTACTAATATGAAAACTTGTATATCTTGCGGAATGCCAATGAAAGAAGCTTCTGAATTTGCCGGTGGTGATTTGAGTAAAGATTATTGCATCTATTGCGCTCGTCCTGATGGCTCCATGCAGTCATTTAATGAAAAGAAAGCGGGCATGATTCATTTTATAATGAAGACACAGGGTTTTGATGAAAATGCGGCCACGCGAATGGCAGAGAGCAGCATGAAAAAGCTGCCGGCATGGAAAGAATATTTTGAATAGGAGGTCAGCATGGGAGATTTATCTAAGTTACCCAATGTAGGAAAGGTACTGGAAAAGAATTTGAATGAGATAGGAGTTTACACACAGGAGCAACTGGTAGAAATGGGAAGTGAGGAAGCCTTTCTTCGTATTAGAATGAATGATAGCGGGGCTTGCCTGCATATGTTATATGGAATACAAGGGGCGATAGAAGGTATAAGAGATACCCTGCTTACCCAAAGTACAAAGCAAGATTTGAAAAACTTTTATAATAGTTTGTTATAGATGGGGGAAAGTGCAGTATGTGCGGAGTAATATTAAAAGAAGGCACAGAAAATATGGACTTTGTTATGGTTACAGAAATGTTAACACAGTCTTATTGGAGTCCCGGAATTGAAATAAAAGAGGTGGAAAAAGGTGCATATAATTCGGCACTTGTGGTGGGTGCTTTTAACCGACAAGGAAAACAGATTGGATATGCTCGTGCCATTTCAGATAAAACAAGATATGCATATATACTTGACGTCATTGTACATGAAAATTATAGACATCAAGAGATTGGTGCAAAGCTTATTCAATTTATTCTTAACAGCGAGGAATTAGCCGATGTTTATGTATGGCAATTGATTACGGGGGATGCACATAGTTTTTATAAGAAATTTGGCTTTGAACCTATTGTACGTTTTAATGATTTGCTGGAAAAAAGGATTTCTAGGGCTGAAAAAAGAAATCAACAGGATGAAAGATAATATTAGTGCTTTCTTAAATTTTTTATAATAAAGAGTATTACAAGAAGAATAAGAAATCCGCACCAACTATTAAAAAGATATTAGCTAGGCTGCCAATGGGATTTAGCTTTCCAGCCAAAAAGATGCTGGTAGGACCATCAGCACCACCAATGATACCTATTGACATGGCCTCTTTTTTTTGCGTTTTAAGATATATGCCTTCCATAAGTGAAAGAAATCCCAATATTCCAATAAAACCTATTCCAATTTTTTTAAGCATAATGTTCCTTTCTTCATTTGCAGGTATGTAGACGTCTGCAAAACTTGTTATATTTATATTATAGATTTATTTAGAAATAAATGCAATTATTATGAATATGACATATAGATGTCATATTAAATATCGTATGATAAATACATGCTTACTA
>CAYXCV010000112.1:0-8578 GCA_964463365.1 uncultured Kineothrix sp. | reverse complement strand
AGACTAATGCACCGATTGTTGTTGGGTTGGATCCTATGTTGAGGTATATTCCGGCTCATGTTACGGGGAAGGCATATGAAGAATATGGGGAAACACTAAAGGGGGCTGCCGAAGCAATTTGGCAGTATAATAAAGAGATTATTGATTATACTTATGATTTGATTCCGGCAGTGAAACCGCAGATAGCGATGTATGAACAGTTTGGAATTGAAGGATTAATGGCATTTAAGAAGACCGTGGACTACTGTAAACAGAAGGATTTGGTTGTAATCGGAGATATCAAAAGAGGAGATATTGGCTCTACTTCCGAAGCGTATGCGGTAGGACATCTTGGTAAAGTACAGGTGGGAAGCAAATCTTATTATGGATTTGATGAAGATTTTGCAACAGTGAATCCATACCTTGGATCGGATGGTGTCAAGCCTTTTATTGATGTGTGCAAGGAAGAAAATAAAGGCATCTTTGTTCTTGTAAAAACCTCCAATCCAAGCAGCGGTGAATTCCAGGATCGTTTGGTGGACGGAAAACCGCTTTATGAAATAGTAGGTGAAAAGGTTGCAGAATGGGGCGCTGAGCATATGGGAGATTCCTATAGTTATGTTGGTGCTGTGGTAGGAGCAACTTATCCTGAGATGGGAAAAATATTACGTGATATTATGCCCAAAGCCTATATTCTTGTACCGGGCTACGGAGCACAGGGCGGTAAAGGTGCGGACTTGGTTCATTTCTTTGACAAAGACGGACTAGGGGCAATCGTAAACTCCTCCCGAGGTATCATAGCAGCATACCAGCAAGAAAAGTATGCAAAATTCGGCGCAGAGCATTTCGGCGAGGCTTCCCGTGCGGCAGTGATTGATATGCAGGAAGATATTGCGTCTGCACTTAAAATATAAGTAAGTGGAACGTTGACTAAGAATCCGGGTTATCATATGAAAACAGATTTGGAGGAATGAGCAGGATGCGGGATACAGCTATTGAAATGGCAAAGAGACTCCTTGTTGACAGCATATGGAAGAGTGCGAATCTTGAGGGATTGGGTACGACCTTTCCTAAAACAGAAGCGATATTAGCAAATGCACCGACTAATACTAAGACAGAAGAAGTATTATTTATTATTAACATGAAAAGAGCATGGCAATTTTTATTAGATAATCTGGAATACAATAATAGTCTTATGCTGTTAAGGGAATATAATAAAGTGGTCGGAGAATTACTATTTAGCTATGCCGGTGAGATAAGAACGATACCTGTACAAATCGGAGGAACAACATGGGAACCGCCAATGCCGCAGACAGGTGTAATTATAGATACGATGGAACGCATTGAGCAGATGGGTGATATTGAACTGAGAGCTTTAAAATATTTCTGTTATGTGGCAAGAACACAGATGTTCATTGATGGAAACAAACGTGTTGCACAGCTTATAGCTAATAAAGTTCTAATTCAGAATAACATAGGAATCTTTCAGATACCAATTGAAAAATTGGAGGAATTTAAACTATTATTAATAGAGTTTTATGAAACTGATGATGATGTTAAAATCATTGCATTTATGCAGTCATATTGTTTGAAAAGATTACGGTGAAAAATAATGCACACGCAAATTTAAGCCTGCGGCACAAATGTTACAGGTTACGGAAAGGTATGGGTTTTATATGGAACAATACAAACAGGAATTTATAGAATTTATGGTAGACAGTCAGGTACTTAAATTTGGTGAATTTACATTAAAGAGCGGACGTAAATCTCCATTTTTTATGAACGCAGGAGGCTATGTTACCGGTATGCAGCTTAGAAAGCTCGGAGAGTATTATGCAAAGGCCATACACGATAATTATGGTTTGGATTTTGATGTACTGTTTGGACCTGCATACAAGGGAATTCCTCTTAGTGTGGCAACTACAATGGCAATCAGTGAGCTTTATGGAAAAGAAGTAAGATATTGCTCTAACAGAAAAGAAGAAAAGGATCATGGAGATACCGGAATTCTTCTGGGCAGCAAATTGAAGGATGGAGATCGGGTTGTTATTATTGAAGATGTTACCACCTCAGGAAAATCCATTGATGAAACGTATCCTATTTTAAAAGCTCAGGCAGATGTAGAGATAGTAGGCTTAATGGTATCCTTAAATCGTATGGAAAAAGGGCAGACTGATAAGAGTGCTCTGAGTGAAATAAAAGAAAAATATGGCTTTGGTGCCAATGCTATTGTTACGATGGAAGACGTGGTAGAGTGTTTGTATAATAAACCATATCGTGATACAATCTTTATTGATGATGCATGTAAAAGTGCAATCGACGCATATTATGAACAGTATGGTGCGAAATAGGAAGGAGTGCTGAGATGGAAGAGAAAATCTATAAGACTATGAATGGATCGGGTGCATTAAACATTGTTATTGGTGTTGTTACACTGGTAGCCGGAATCACGGGTGGAGTCCTTCTTATTGTAAGCGGTGCAAAACTTTTATCAGGCAAATCCAAAATATTATTTTAATCTAAGGCGAAGATTTATGATGAACCGTAAAAATAATCGAAGAAGTAACCGCAAAAGTGGATATATATTCACATCTAAGAGGCATCCTGAAAGAGGGATTATGTCACTTATTTTGGGCATAATTTCTATCATTTCGGTTGTCGTTGCAATTTATCTGGCTTATAGGAATAATGGCAATGCTCAGCCGCAATACGGTGCGGCTATTTTCTTGGTAACCATTTATTCTGTCGTGGGAATAATATTAGGAGTGGTTTCCCGAATGGAAAAGGAAGTTTATTATCTGTTTCCTTATTTGGGTATGTTGCTGAATGCTGTTGCCCTATCAATGATTAGTATGATTTTATATGCAGGAGCTTATGGAATATGAATGAGAACCTTTTAGAAAGATATATGCTTTCTCAGGAGAGAATAAAAGAAATAGAAAAAGAGAATTGTTTGGAAGTAACGTATCAGGATTACTTTAGTAAAACAGCGGTATTTTTGTCCCATATGACAGAAACCTATGAATATATTAAAAGTGGCCGGTTGTATGAGGCATCTTTGGAAGAACTGGTAAGCCATAATCAAGAACTTTATTATGATATTTTGCCTGCTCAATATGATACAAGTTATGCAAATCCAACTTATGCAGTAAAGAAATTAGGCGAGGAATACGGACAACTACTGGCTTTTTTGTATACGGAACTGCGAAGCTTAATAGTCTATGCATATGAACAGGACTTGTTTGAAATGACAATTCGTATGGAATTGTTTTTGGAAATATATCATACCTTTGTATGTGCTTATGAAGAAACGAAGAAGTTACCGGTGTATGAAGAGTTAAGACAAATTATTTATTGGTTTGTCAATGATTATTCTGAACCTGAATCGGAAAAAAGACTGAGACAGCAGCTTTGTCCGGAAGAGGATTACGCCCTTAAGATCATTATGAACAGTGACTTGAATGACCTTCGTTATTTATATTATTTCGGGGAGTATATAACGGATAGTGAGCTAAAAACGGCAAAGCATTTAAATGCTATGTCGGAAGAACAAATAAACCTGATGGCTGATACTTATACGGAAGGATATCGTATTGGTTTTGAAGTGACAGGCAAGGACATTACGAAGAAGAAAACGGTAAATATCAGATACGCTCTTGGCTTTGAACGAATGATACAAAAAGCGGTATGTAATTTTGCAGCGTTTGATATGAAACCGACTATTTATAGAGCAGGAGTAAGCATTTTCCAAGGGAAAGGTGTCAATAAAGCCGGTTATTATGGAGCAATTGCTAACAAGCAGTATGAATATGACCATAAGGATGATTCAGCACTTTATATGGATAGACAATATATCAATCGAAAATTGGAAGTGATGAAGGCGGCTTATGAAGAGTTAAAAGAAGAGGCAGCGCTGCTTGGCGGTCCGGCATTGGTTGAAATCTTTGGAGACGCTCCATTTGCTCCCGAAACCAAAAAAGAAGCGCTTCAATTATCCAAGAAGCAGCAGAAGCTTTCGGTGGAATATATGTCTTTGGCTGGAGAGCTGCAAAACAAATATATAAAAGGGGAAGAACGAAGCTTTACTATTATCGCTTTTCCGGTTCCTGATATTGGGGATAATTACGAAGAAATTTTTGACGAAATTGTTAAGATAAATACTCTGGATTATCACTTATATCGGAGAATACAGCAGACAATTATAGATACTCTGGATCAGGCGCAATATATCTTAGTGAAAGGGATGGGGAACAATGAGACAAATCTTAAAATACAACTCCATGAACTGAAAGATCCGTCCAGAGAAACTAATTTTGAAAATTGTGTGGCTGATGTAAACATTCCTGTGGGAGAGGTCTTTACCTCACCCAAATTAGCAGGTACGGAAGGGCTACTTCATGTAAGCCGTGTCTTTTTAGGGGAACTAGAATATAAGGATCTTAGAATTTCATTTACAGAAGGTATGATATCCGACTATAGCTGCTCGAACTTTGATTCATTAGAAGAAAATAGAAAATATATAAAAGAAAATATTATGCTTCATCATGATACGCTTCCGCTTGGAGAGTTTGCAATAGGAACCAATACAGTGGCTTATGTGACTGCTAAGAAATATGGAATCGGTGATATACTTCCGATTCTGATTGCTGAGAAAATGGGACCGCATTTTGCAGTAGGTGATACCTGTTATTCTCACGAAGAAGATAACATGACATATAATCCGGATGGTAAAGCAATCATTGCAAGAGAAAACGAGGTCTCCGCACTTCGCAAAACAGATATACAGAAAGCTTATTATAATTGCCATACCGATATTACAATCCCTTATGATGAACTTTTAGAGCTTTCGGCAGTAACGGCAGACCATAAGGTGCTTCCGATTATTGAAGCCGGACGTTTTATATTAAAGGGCTGTGAAGAATTGAATAAGCCTTTCCTAGAATAGAAGTTTTGGGGTTGCGTGTATACAAAAATTCTAGTAAACTTAAAAATATAGAAAATTAAATTTAATTACAAAGGAGTAAAGAAAGTATTATGGCTAAAGTTGGAATTGTTATGGGAAGTGATTCAGACATGCCGGTAATGGCGAAAGCTGCAGATATTTTAGAGGAGCTTGGCATTTCTTATGACATGAGAATAATATCGGCACATAGAGAACCGGACGTGTTCTTTGAATATGCAAAGAGCGCAGAAGAAAGAGGATTTAAGGTGATTATTGCAGGTGCGGGTATGGCGGCTCATTTACCGGGCATGTGTGCGGCAATCTTTCCGATGCCGGTCATTGGTATTCCAATGCATACATCATCTTTGGGAGGCAGAGATTCTTTGTATTCTATTGTACAGATGCCCTCAGGGATTCCCGTTGCTACGGTAGCGATCAACGGTGGTGCTAATGCCGGAATTCTTGCAGCAAAAATATTAGCCACATCGGATGCAGAGTTATTAAGTCGGTTAAAGGATTATAGTAAAACTTTGGAAGACAGCGTAAAGGCAAAGGATGCCAAATTACAGGAAATCGGATATAAAAAATACGGAAAATAATAAAAAGCAGTGGAGGAACTATCATGGATTACAAGAAGGCCGGCGTGGATATTGAGGCAGGATACAAATCAGTGGAATTAATGAAAAAATATGTAAAGGAAACGATGAGACCGGAAGTGCTTGGCGGTCTGGGTGGATTCTCCGGAGCATTTTCTTTAGAGAGTATTAAGGATATGGAAAAGCCAACTCTCGTATCGGGAACAGATGGTGTCGGAACTAAGCTTAAACTGGCATTTTTACTGGATAAACATGATACAATAGGTATCGACTGTGTAGCTATGTGTGTGAATGACATTGCATGTGCAGGCGGTGAACCATTATTTTTCCTAGATTATATTGCCTGCGGCAAGAACTTCCCGGAAAAGATTGCATACATAGTGAAAGGTGTTGCAGCAGGATGTCTGCAATCCGGTGCTGCTTTAATCGGCGGAGAAACAGCAGAGATGCCGGGATTCTATCCGGAGGATGAATATGATCTTGCAGGATTTGCAGTGGGTGTCGTAGACCAGAAGGACTTAATCACAGGTCAGAATATCAAACCCGGAAATGTTTTAGTGGGTATCGCTTCTTCCGGAGTACATAGTAATGGATTCTCACTGGTGAGAAAAGTATTTGATATGACAAATGAAAGCTTACAAACTTTCTATGATGAGCTTGGCAAGACTTTGGGCGAGGCATTGATTGTCCCAACCAAGATTTATGTAAAAGCATTAAAGGCTGTAAAGGATGCGGGAGTTACCATTCAGGGATGCAGCCATATTACCGGAGGCGGATTCTATGAGAATATTCCAAGAATGCTGCCCGAAGGTGTTCATGCGATTGTGAAGAAGGACAGTTATGAAGTATTACCGATTTTCAAGCTTTTACAGAAAACCGGTAACATAGATGAGAAAATGATGTATAATACCTACAATATGGGCCTTGGTATGATACTTGCATTAGAAGAAGATAAGGTTGAAGCAGCAATGGAAGCAATCAAGGCAGCTGGTGAAACACCTTATGTCATTGGTCATGTGGAAGCCGGTGAAAAAGGAGTAACCATATGCTAAGAATCGTTGTATGCGTATCAGGCGGTGGAACGAATCTACAGGCTATTATAGATGGTATCAACAATAAAACAATTGTAGATACTAAAATTGTGCGGGTAATCAGTAATAACCCAAATGCATATGCTCTGGAAAGAGCAAATATAAATGGAGTAGAAGGAATCTGTGTTTCCTCTAGTGACTATGGAAACAGAGAAGATTTTAATCAAGCACTATTAAGTGCGATAGAATCTGCAGAACCGGATTTAATCGTACTTGCAGGCTTTCTTGTAGTACTTCCCGAAAGTATGATAAAAAAATACACAAATCAAATTATCAATATACATCCATCTCTGATTCCATCTTTTTGCGGTAAGGGATATTATGGCTTAAAGGTTCATGAGGGTGTTCTGAAAAGAGGTGTTAAAATAACCGGAGCAACAGTACACTTTGTGGATGAGGGAACAGATACAGGACCGATTATTGTACAGAAAGCAGTGGAAGTTCTGGATGAAGATACATCTGAAAGCTTACAGAGGCGCGTTATGGAGCAGGCGGAATGGGTAATTATGCCGCAGGCTATCAATATGATTGCGCAAGGATTGATAGAAGTAAGAGATGGTATATGCAGGAGGAGAAAATAGTGAAGGTATTAATTGTCGGTAGCGGCGGAAGGGAACATGCAATAGCGGCAAGTGTGGCTAAAAGCACCAAAGTGGATAAAATATACTGTGCACCGGGAAATGCCGGTATCGGTCAATTAGCAGAGTGTGTTCCGATAGGCGCAATGGAATTTGACAAAATAGTAGCTTTTGCAAAAGATAATAAAATAGATTTAACCATTGTCGGAATGGATGATCCATTGGTAGGCGGATTGGTGGATGAATTGAATGCGGCAGGTCTCAGAGCTTTTGGCCCTAATAAAAAGGCAGCTATTTTAGAAGGAAGTAAAGCATTTTCCAAAGATTTAATGAAAAAGTACCATATTCCAACAGCCGGGTATGAGAATTTCGATCATCCGGAGGAAGCTATCGCTTATTTGGAAAAAGCGGATTTCCCCATTGTTTTAAAGGCAGACGGATTGGCTCTCGGAAAAGGTGTTTTGATTTGCCAGACACTTGAAGAAGCGAAGGAGGGCGTGAAATCCATTATGCTTGATAAGCAATTCGGAGCAGCCGGCAACAAACTAGTGGTGGAAGAATTTATGACAGGAAGAGAAGTATCTGTGTTGTCTTTTGTAGACGGAAAGACAATTAAGACTATGACTTCTGCTCAGGATCATAAACGTGCATTGGATGGAGATCAAGGTCTGAATACCGGAGGTATGGGAACTTTTTCCCCCAGTCCGTTTTATACAGATGAAGTGGATGAATTCTGTAAGAATTACATATATCAGACGACTGTGGATGCAATGGCAGCGGAAGGAAGAGAATTCAAGGGAATTATATTTTTTGGTCTTATGTTAACTGATACGGGACCTAAAGTTTTGGAATACAATGCCAGATTCGGAGATCCGGAAGCACAGGTCGTTCTGCCAAGAATGCAAAATGATATCATAGAAGTAATAGAGGCATGTATTGATGGCAGCTTAGATACGATAGATCTTAAGTTTGAAGATAACGCAGCGGTATGTGTGGTTCTTGCCTCCGGCGGATACCCAATGGCGTATGAAAAAGGCTATGTAATTCAAGGGCTAGATAATTTTAATAATAAAGAAGATTACTTTTGTTTTCATGCCGGTACCAAGCTGACCGGAGACGGTATTGTTACTAATGGCGGAAGGGTTCTTGGAGTTACAGCAAAGGGTAAAAATCTGAAAGAAGCCAGAGAAAATGCATATAAAGCAGCACAATGGGTGAAGTTTGATCATCAATATATGCGCAGTGACATAGGAAAGGCAATAGACGAGGTATAATTTAAGGGTGGGATATTATGGAGAATAATGACTTTACTAAAATGGAAGCATTGGGTATTAGTAATTATAACAGACCATATGTATGTAAAGCCTGTGGGGGATTAATGATTTTTAAAGG
>CAYXCV010000111.1:0-8580 GCA_964463365.1 uncultured Kineothrix sp. | reverse complement strand
TTTACTCTTTCATTTTCAGCAACGACCGACCAGGCAAAGAAGCTTTCCATCGGAGATATGGGTGAAGTTCAAAATGCATGGTATTATGAAGATGTAAAAACAACATTAGTATCTATTAAGCCAGATCCTGAGAATCCGGCTCAAAAGAAATTATTGACCTTCAATGTAGAGGGTGATGTGCAGGCAGGGCAATCCTTAAGTATAGCGGTAGGGCAAAAAAGCTCTACTTATGAGCTGACAGTGCCTAACAGTGCCATTCGTAAAGACAGTAATGGTGACTTTGTTCTGTTAGTGGAATCCAAGAGCAGTCCTCTTGGCAATCGTTATGTTGCCACGAGAGTAGATGTGGAAGTACTTGCTTCTGATGATACTCATACGGCAATTTCGGCAGGGCTATATAACTATGATTATGTAATAACTACTGCAACAAAGCCAGTAGAGGCAGGTAAGCAAGTGCGTCTGGCAAACTAAGCTGTATAGAACAGGCAAAGAGGCATAGGTTGATATAGAATGAAAAAAGTTATTAGTAATTTGACAGTAAAACAAATAGTACTGACTGTGGTTATTTTATTATGCCTTTTACTTTGGGGTGGATTAACTATTTTCGGTACAATAAAAAAACATGAGTTATTAGATCAAAATGTATCGACTAGATGGTCTGATGAAAAAAATGTGGCTCAAGTCAGTTGCTTTTTTACAGAAGGAACAGAAATAAATAAGGATACAATCATGACATTTGAACATACACTAGATAATGTATTGCTTGAGTCCTCAATAACTGCTGAAAATGAAAAGGCAAATCTATGGGTAGATGCTTATAGCTCACAAGGAACAATAACGCTCAATAACGGAAAGAGCTCTTTAGAAACCGATGCGGTTGGAATCGGCGGTGATTTTTTCATGTTTCACCCGGTGCAGCTGTTAAAAGGTGCTTATTTTTCGGGAAATGATTTAATGACTGATAAGATTATCATAGACGAAGATGCGGCGTGGAGATTATTTGGTTCGAATGATGTTATCGGTATGGAAGTAACCATCGACGGTATTCCCCATTATATAAACGGTGTTATAAAGAGAGATGAAGGAAGAATAAATGAGGCGGCAGGATTAGATACTACATTAGTATATGTTTCCTGTGAGACTTTAGAGCAGTACGGTAAATCAGAAGGTATAAATTGTTATGAGATTGTTATGCCAAATCCGGTAAGTGGATTCGCATATGAAAAAATAAAAGAAAAGTTTGCTTTAGATGAAAATCAGATGTGGGTAGTTGAAAATTCCACAAGATATGGGATTAAATCACTTTTTACTGTGTTTGCAGAATTTGGTACGCGTTCAATGAATGCACATGCCATTAAATATCCTTATTGGGAGAACATAGCAAGAGGATGGGAGGATATATTTGCAGTTGTTTTAATTCTGCAGGTAATAAGCCTATTGATTCCGGCAATTATTTTGATTGTAACACTGGTGATTCTCTGGAAAAGGAAGCGTTGGACGTGGAAAGATGTTATATTAGTATTGCAAGCAGTAAAGGATAAGGTGTTTGATAAATTTCATAAACAAAAAAATAAGTGGAAAGATTTTTAAGTAGTTACAATACCATGAAATAAGGAGGAGTTACTTATGAATAAAAAATTAGTTGGTTTTTTAGCAGTTGTAATGGTATTGTCACTGGCTGCCTGTGGCGGTAATAATGTCGAAGAGAAAAATTCGAAAGAATATGTTTATAAATCTGAAAATGTTGATCTTAATGAAATTGAAGACAAAAATTCGATATCTAATTTCTTTTTACAAGATGATAAATTATATGTCGTTGGCTATAATTGGACTGAGACAGGAAGAACCCTTTATATTTTAGAAAAAAATCTGGATGGATCTGATTCATCGAAAAGGGAAATCAAATTAGAAGACAATCAATACATGAATAATTTTGTATTGGATGATCAGGGGAATTTTTATACTATTTTAAATGAGTATTTTGAAGATTCCAGTGACCCTGAAAATTATATTTGGCAGGATAATTATTACTTAATCCAATTAGACTTACAAGGAAAAGAAGTATGGCGACAGGCATTAATAGGAGAGCCAACGGAAGAATATTATAGTGTGAATTGGTTGGGTATTTTTGCTGATGGGCGTATTGGGGTAGTGGATACGTCAGGTATCACCCTTTATGATAATCAAGGAAAGTTAATAAAGAAAAGTAAGATTCAGACAGAATTAAGTGTTATTTCTTTATACCAGCTTAAAGATGATTCGGTTTTGTTATATTCCTATAAATCCGAGACAAATAATTACTCTTTTTATAAAATTAATATAGATACAGGTGAGCTTTCGGAAGAATATGAGGTTCCGGAAACTCTAAGTAATCAGAATTTTTATCCCGGTACAAATTATGATTTTATGTTAGTTAATAATTTGGGAGTGAGAGGATATAATCTCGGAGATGCAGAAGCAACTGAATTAATGAGTTTCATTGATTCGGATTTAAATATATATTATATTGATAATTTGACAGCAGTTTCGGATAAAGAATTCTATGGTTTGACAAACGATGCTCTTACAAGCGAAACAGCGCTTATGAAATTTATAAAAGTGGAGCCGAAAGATGTTGTTGATAAGAAAATAATAACCCTTGGCAGTATTGGTATGAATTGGGAAGTACGGAATCAAGTGGTGAAATTTAATAAAAGCAATGGAGAATATCGAATTCAGATTAAGGATTACTCCCAGTTTAATACCGAAGACGACTATGAAGGCGGTATTACGAAGTTAAATACAGATATTACGTCGGGAAAAGTACCGGATATTCTAATTACGGATAATAATCTCCCGATTGATAGTTATATAGCAAAAGGTCTGATTGAAGACCTATATCCCTATATTGATAAGGATGAAGAATTAAGTAAAGACAATTTCTTTCCCAATGTATTAAAAGCGTATGAAACCAATGGTAAATTATATCAAATGGTTCCTAGCTTTACTATTTTTACAGTAGTAGGAAAGACTTCGGAGGTAGGTCCTGAAGAAGGGTGGACACTGGCCGACTTAAATGCCATAATGGAAACCAGACCAAAAGATACGATGGTCTTTGTCAGAGAAATAAGGAGCAGGATATTAGATTACAGTATTCAAATGTCCGGCGAGCAGTTTATTGATTGGAAAACCGGAGAGTGTAAGTTTGATTCGCAAGGATTTTATGATTTACTTGAATTTTTAAAACAGTTTCCGGAGCAATATGAAGAGTTAGAAGAAGAGGATGATAATTCTTTTTGGAGAAATTATGATGCTTTATGGAGGGATGGGAAAGCACTCCTTTCCATTTCCTATCTGGATGGATTTCCCTCCTACAACTATATGAAAAAGGGTTTATTTGGAGAAGATATTACGATGATAGGATTTCCGGCAGAGAACAAAAAGGGTTCTGCAATTATGCCTAACTTAAATATAGTTATGTCTTCCAAATCCAAGCATAAAGACGGAGCATGGGAATTCATGCGATTCTTTTTAACCGATGAATATCAGGATACCATTGAATACGGCTGGCCGCTTAGTGTAAAGAGAACTTCCGATCTGGCGAAAAAAGCAATGGAAAAACCGACTTATGAAGATGAAAACGGAAAATTAGTAGAATATGATCAAATGTATTATGTTGGTGATGTAGAGATAAAAATCACCCCGATGACGCAAGCTGAGATAGATGAAGTTCTTAAATTTGTAAAATCTGTAGAACAGCCATATTCCTATGATCAAAATCTAATTAATATTATTAATGAAGAAACAGCTCCTTATTTTGCAGGACAGAAGAATATAAAAGAAGTGGCAGATATTATCCAGAATAGAATACAGATATATGTAAATGAAAATAGATAGCTGATAGGTGCAAAGGAGAAGGGAATGCAGGAACGTTTTGCAAGGACAGAAATGCTTTTGGGCAATGAGGCAATGAAGCGTTTAGCCGATGCAAAGGTTGCAGTCTTTGGAGTAGGCGGCGTAGGCGGTTACGTCGCTGAAGCTCTTGCAAGAAGCGGCGTAGGTTGTATTCATTTGATTGACAATGATGTGATAGCAAAAAGCAATATCAATAGGCAAATCATTGCAACAGAAAGTTCTATAGGAAAATATAAAGTAGAGGTAATGAGAGATAGGATTCTGGACATTAATCCTAATGTACAAGTAGAAGTGTTCCCTTGTTTTTTCTTACCTGAAACCACGGCTATGTTTGACTTTGAAAGTTATTCCTATATAGCGGATGCCGTTGATACCATAACTGCGAAGATAGAACTTGCAGTGCAGGCGGACAAATATAAGACCAGAATGATAAGCAGTATGGGAGCTGGAAACAAACTGAATCCGGCGGCATTTGAAGTGACAGATATCTACAAAACAAGTGTATGCCCGCTTGCAAAGGTAATGCGCAGAGAGTTGAAAAAGAGAAATATTTCTGGGTTAAAGGTTGTATATTCAAAGGAGGAGCCACTGAAACCAATGTTTGAGGAAACGATAGCAGAGGGATCAAAGAGAAGATCTACTCCGGGAAGTGTAGCATTTGTGCCTTCTGTAGCCGGTCTGATTATGGCAGGTGAGATTATTAAGGATATAGCGAAAATAGGATGAAATTATGAAAGTAAAAGAGTATTTACAGAATAAGAAAATAATATGCGATGGTGCTTTTGGAACTTATTTTACATCTTTCGTCAGTGAAGAAGTTCAGGAAGAAGTACTTCCGGAAAAGGCAAATATAGAAATGCCGGAAATTGTACAGCAGATACATAAAGACTATCTGGATGCCGGAGCCGTGTTAATAAGAACGAATACCTTTGCGTCCAATAAGGAAAGCCTTAATTGTGATGATTCGTATTTAGTGGAAAATATAGGAGCTGCCTGGGATAATGCCATGAAAGCAGTCCGTGCAAGCGGCAAGCAGCCTGGAGAAGAATGCTTCATAGCAGGTGACATCGGTCCCATTCCCGGAAGTTTTGGTATGCCGGAGGAAGAAACATATCAGGAATATAAATTAATATGTGATACATTTCTTGCTTTGGGTGCTGAAATTCTTATCTTTGAAACATTTACGGATATCGATAGAATACTTCCTGTTATCTTGGATATCAAAAGGGAAAAGGATGTATTTATTGCGGTTCAATTTTGTGTGAATCAACATGGATATAGTAATGCCGGTATTAGTGCAAGAAGATTGTTGCAAGAAGCCGGCCGTATTGGAGAAATAGATGCGATAGGATTTAACTGCGGGGTAGGTCCCGGGCATTTATATAGTATTTTTAATAAAATAGATCTTCCTGAGGGCAAGTTTATTACGGCACTGCCCAATGCCGGATACCCTAAGATGATTAAGAATCGTATGGTTTTTAGAGATAATTCAGAGTACTTTGCAGATAAAATGAGAGATATTGTTTCCAAAGGAATAGATATTTTTGGTGGTTGCTGTGGAACAAATCCGGAATACATAAGGCAGGTTGCTAAAGTAGTCGATATACAACAGGTTAATGAAAAGCCGCAGATACATAAAAAAGATCGTTCAGAGTCAGAGCCGCATCATGAGAATGGCTTCTGGCATGGCAAAAAACCGGGAGAGAAATTAATAGCAGTAGAACTTTCTCCGCCGCCGGGAGCTAATGATGAGAAAATTATGGAAGCTGCATATCGATTGAAAAATATGAAAGTGGACGTGGTAACTTTCCCGGATTCACCTTCCGGCAGGACACGTGCTGATTCCATATTGATGAGTATGAAAGTAGCGAGAGAGACAGAACTTTGTGTAATGCCTCATATTTGTTGCCGTGATAAGAATGCAATCGGAATGCGTTCTCAACTTTTGGGTGCATACATAAATGGAATAAGGAATATGCTTTTAATTACAGGGGATCCGGTACCTACTTTGATTAGACAGGAAGTGAAGAGTGTCTTTAATTTTGACTCTGTGGGACTTATGAAAATCTTAAATGAGCTGAATCAGGAAGAATTTATAAAAGATGCAGTGACATTTGGTGGAGCACTTAATCATAATAGAGCGAATGTATCTGTAGAAATTGGAAGAATTAAGAAGAAAATGGCTCAGGGAGCAGAATTCTTTTTAACACAGCCTTTATTTACGTTGGCAGATGCAGAAAAACTAAAATTTATTAAGGAACAGACAAACGCCAGAATTTTATGTGGGATTATGCCCCTTGTGAGTCTGAAAAATGCCCTTTTTATTAAGAATGAAATGGCTGGTATTAATGTTACCGATGAAATTGCCGCTCGTTTTTCGGAAGATATGTCACGAGATGAAGGCGAAGCAGTGGGCGTGGAAATCGCGCGGGAAGTTATGGAGTTTACCAAAGAATTTGTAGATGGATATTATTATTCTCTTCCGTTTAATCGCGTGTATTTATTGGAAAAAATATTTATATAATTAGCTGTACAAAATCTTTTTGGAATAGTACAATATAGAAAATAGTAAGAATTAAATAGATTAGAAAGAAGTTATTTAAATGAAGTGTTTTAAGATTAAATTGCAGTCCATTGCTGATATGAAAGAGTTTGTAAATACGATGGCATTATTTGAAGGGGAATTTGATTTGGTGTCCGGTAGATATATTGTAGACGCCAAATCGGTTATGGGTATCTTTAGCATGGATTTATCCAAAGATTTAGAGCTTCGTATTTTGGACGCCGGAAATAAGGAAGAAGAAGTTATGGAAGCACTGAAACCCTTTATGATATAAATTTTAGAATAAATAGTGAATTTCGCAGATATGGTTCATCGGTAGAATGCTGGCTTCCCAAGCCGGAGAGACGGGTTCGATTCCCGTTATCTGCTTGCTATAATATGTAGAATAATAAGTATTACATACAGTAAAAGCACCCGTTTGGAACCAACCTCAGTTAAGTAGTCAGGTCAAATTCATTGAGGTGCTTTTTTGTATGTGATATTATTTTATTTCAAAACTAGCGGTTTTGTAAGTTAGCATATTAGCCGTTGGATCATCATTTTCATACTGTACAATTTCAACCTTGTGTACATCAAAGCTTAGGTTATCGTTTTCTAAATCAAGGTTAATTTGACTATCACCCAATTGTTCTTTGGATAATAAATTACCATCGATATAAATAAAGCTTAAATTGTCATTATTAAAATCCAGGGTATTTAATCCTATTTGAGTCAAAGTAATATCAGGTGAGATAAAGAGTACAGGAATTTTCCCATCTGCGGAAGTACCGCCGCCTATGGTTGAAAGATAGGCAGTTCCCTTGCCTAATTCAGAATAATTACTATCTGGTAAATATCTTTCGGTAATAGAATCTTCTTGTTGTTCTTCATCCACTTTCGCTTCTTCCAAAACCGTAGTTGCTGGTTCGTTATTTGCGGCTTCTTCTTTTGCACCGCAAGCACTTAAGGAAAGTAAAAGTGCTGATATAAGAGTAGTAACTAATAATTTTTTCATAGGCCTGCCTCCATTTTCAACTAATATACCATAAAACTATAATAATAGGCAAGAATATGTAAGGTTTGTAATCCCAATATTTCACCTTTATTTTTTATTGCAATTTGCCGAAACCCAAGCTAATATATGAATGTAGGTTTACAAATGTAGGTTTACAAATGTAAGTTTACAAATGTAAGTTTACATAGAAAGAAGGTGTGATTACATGGATTATGGTATGCCATTTTTACTTGAAACAGAAACACAAGAAGAATGTATCGCTTTGTGTAAGAGTCTTGGATTACAATTTATTGAGTGGAATATGAACTTTCCACAATGCCAGTTGGAACATTTGAACTCTGACACATTGAATCGCATGCGCAAGGAATATGGGTTGTACTTTACGATTCATTTGGATGAGAATTTAAACATAAGTGATTTTAATTGTAAAGTGAAACAGGCATATTTAGAAACAGTCATAGAGTCCATAGAACTGGCAAAGCAGATTGAGGCTCCTATCATTAATATGCATCTTGCAAAAGGAATCTATATTACCTTACCTGAAAAAAAGGAATTTCTATTTCATAAGTACAATAATTATTATATGCAGAATATGCTAGAGTTTCGGGATTTATGTGAACATGCTATTGGTGATTCCGGTATTCAGATTGCTGTGGAAAATACGGATGGTTTTTGGCAGCACGAGGAAGCTGCCATTGGAATACTACTTGAGAGCAATTGTTTTGGTCTTACTCTTGATATTGGACATAGCCACGCAGTTGGCAATGCTGACATACCATTTTATGAAAAGCACATGAATAAACTGATTCATATGCATATCCATGATGCAAAGGGAAGCAGCAATCATCTTGCTTTGGGGGATGGAGAAATTGACTTAAAGCAGCGCCTTGGAATGGCTCATAATACAGGAGCAAGAATGGTACTGGAAACCAAAACAATTGATGCCTTAAAGCAATCAATTAAGTATATTGAAAATAATTATTAACCTATTAATCTTTATGAGCTTATTCAGGTGTCTTATAGTGAGGCATCCAGAATAAGCTCTTCTTTGTCGCCTTAAGGGGGTATTCCACAAAAAACCTAATCAAAAACTAAGCTTTGATATGATATACTGAAAATATTATTAGAG
>CAYXCV010000110.1:1334-8595 GCA_964463365.1 uncultured Kineothrix sp. | reverse complement strand
GAAATATATTGATGGATAGAATATCCCGTTTCCTCTTTAAATTGCCTCATCATATGATACTTACTCATATAAAATCTTTCTGATAATCTATCTATCGTTATGTCCCCGGATAGATTTTCATTGATATACTGAATAATATCTATTATCTTCTTATTATATTTCGCAGTATGATGGTAGGCATATTGATTAAAAATACAACCTCGGTTTATCTGTATCATGAATTCTAAAAACAGAATTTCTCCGTACAATTCCCCGGCATATGCCTGGTCTTTTCCGTTGTCTTCCATTCTGCTTAATGTCTCGAAGAGCTGTCTGGTAACTACCGCCGGAAAACGTACTACATTTGTTTTCTCCTCATATGTTTTTTCAAAACATTTTATTAAATCATAGTCTTTGCCTTTATATTGTTCAATAAAATTATGATCAATATAAAGAATGAATCTTTCATAGGGAACTGAGAAATCTACCACAGGCTTATGAATCTCATTCCGGTTTACCAGAATAAAATCATAAGGTTCTAATATATACTTTTTCCCTTCTATGATATAATCCGCTTTTCCATTTATAAAAAATATAATTTTATCAAAATCATGATAATGATATATATACTCTCTGCTGACAGAGTCATTTAAATGGAACAGTTTATAATGCTGATGGAGATAGCCAGTCTTTTCATAAGTGCCCGCGAATTTATTCATTTCCCCAATCCTTCATACTTATGTTGATGTCTACATCGCCTTTGATTCCATTCACACTTCCCGTTGAAGTATATTGCCATACACTGAAATCATATGGGAAATACAAAGGCGTATTATAATAAGCAAACCATTTCTCATAATCCTCCAACTGTTCTAAATCGACCATAAGCATGAACGTCTTTAAGTTCCCATATATCATCGGAGTATATCCGGCTTCTTTTATGGTATCACAGAAGGCTATACATACATCTGTCCAATCCTGTTTCGTCATATCTTTTGTTCTAGGGTTCTTCGTAGTAATTTCTTCCACATCGAGTACGACCGGATATGTAATATCATAGTCTTTCATATTATCAAGAACAAATTCCGCTTCTTCTACTGCTTCTTCCTTATTCAGAGCCTGTGTAAAAAAGTATACTCCCACGTTAATTTTATTTTCAAGTGCACCCTCAACATTATCAATATATGTATCATCCAAAACTAACTTACCTTCTGATGATCCTCTGATTCCTAATCGTATAAATGCATATTCCACGCCATCTCCGGCAACTTTTTTCCAGTTGATGGTGGTTTGATATTTTGAAACATCAATTCCTTTTTTGGAAATCACTTCTTCATTCTCAATATATTCCAATATTTCTTTTTCATTCAAGACAAATTGCTCTTCGTTATAGGGATGGTGTTTTATCGTATCCAAAATCGGAAAGAAATAATAACGACTATCTGCTGCAACAACAATATCCTCCGGATAGAAATACTTAAGCATTGCAGTAGTACCATCTCCACTTTCCATCATTGTCTTCATCGTACCAAGAATTTCTGATTCTTTCTCCCCAAAGGCATTTTGTACCGCCTCATTTAACTTCGTCTTCAGCTCTTCCTCTGTATAAGTTTTCGTTGCATTTACTTGGTCAATATATGCCATGGCCTCCTGTACTTCGCTTTTCAGTCCATGGTTTTTAATGGTTAGTAATAGACTGCTTGTCAAAGCTCCCAGTGCAATCATGCAAAGAACTATGGTTAAGACCAAACTGCCTTTTCTTCCTCTGCTTCTCTTACGCCGCCTTTTTTTATTATTTCTGCCATAGTTACCATCATTATCATCCATATTATATTGTAAATAATCCATCTCACTCTCCGCGTATCTCATGTATTTTTATTATGATATCATATATTGTATATAAATATCAAAATTTTTCGCTAAAATAGCTCTTATACCCTTCTCCAAATATTTCCGTAGCGCTGGTTATAATCATGAAAGCATCTTCATCTTCTTCCTTAACGATTTCCTCCACTCTAGGTTCTAACGGTTTTCTGACAACACACATAATAATCTGTTTATCTTTTCCGCTGTAAGCACCTGTTCCGTTTAAATGTGTTACCCCGATATCAAGCTCAGCTAATAAACGGTCTGTAATTGTTGTTGAATTATCGCTTATCACATAAAGTAACTTAGCTCCATCACGTCCATAAAGAACCACATCCATAACAAGTGAAGTAACAACAACCGCTATTGCCGCATACAATGCCGAATCAACATCCCGAAAAACAAAGGCTGAAATAATAACAACAATTGCATCAAAAATGAAAAATAATCTCCCCGTTTTCAAATGTGGAAATTTAAGCCGGAGACACTTAATAATAATATCAATTCCCCCTGTTGTCGCACCCCTCTTGAAAATAGTTCCTACGGATACCGCAATCATGACACTGCCTGCAAGAGCTGCTAACAATACATCATTTGTTGCCGGTCCAAAGGGAGCGAGCAGATTCGTGAAAAAAGAAGTCATTACAATCGCAAATATCGTGGATACAATAAAGCGGATACCGAATTTATACATTCCAAGAAAAATAATCGGAATATTGATAATCATTATCAACGTACCTGTTTCCAGCGGTATCACACGATTTAATATAATAGCGATACCGGTCACACCGCCCGGTGCCAGGTTATTCGGATCCACAAACAGACTGACCGCTACTGCATATAAAAAGGAAGCAGCAAAAATAATAAGATAATCTAATAATATCTGTTTTACAGTTTTGCTTTCTTCTCTTTTCCTTTCATATTCCTGTTCAATTTCTATGATTAACTTTTCCTCATCATCTAATCTCTGAGACTCTTTCATTACCGTCCTCGTTTCAATCATTTACTTTATAAGATTACCACATACTTTTTTTCTATTCTATCATATCATCAATTAAGGGGAAATCGAATATTTGCCGACTCCCCCTTAAACTCCAAGTGTGTGAATGATTATATATTGGTACGTACCAATTTGGGTTTATACCCATTTTTGTGTAAGGTATCAATAATCTGTTTCTTATGTTCCGATCCAAATGCTTCCATTGTGATACGCAGCTCTACCGCAGCATTTCTATTAATGGATACAAACTGATTATGCTCCAGCTTGATTACATTACCGCTTTGTTTGGCAATGACATCCGATACTCTGCTTAATTCACCCGGCTTATCCGGAAGAAGTACCGATACTGTGAATATCCTATCCCGTAAAATCAACCCTTGCTGCACCACGGAGGACATTGTGATTACATCCATATTACCGCCGCTTAAAATAGAGACGATTCTTTTATTTTTTTCTTTTAATTGTTTCAATGCCGCTACCGTTAACAATCCTGAGTTTTCTACAACCATCTTGTGGTTTTCTACCATATCCAGAAAAGCTACTACAAGTTCCTCATCCTCAACGGTTATAATCTCATCCAGATTCTTAGATAAATAAGGGAATATTTCACTTCCGGGAGTCTTTACTGCTGTACCGTCAGCAATGGTACTTACTTTATCTAAAGTAACGATTTTCCCCTCTTTTAGAGATGCCTGTAAACAGTTTGCCCCTGCAGGCTCCACCCCAATTACTTTAATATTAGGATTCAGAAGCTTAGCCAATGTAGAGACGCCTGTTGCCAGTCCGCCGCCGCCTATAGGAACCAGAATGCAGTCCACTAAAGGAAGTTCTTTGAAAATCTCCATAGCCACAGTCCCCTGTCCTGTTGCCACTGCCAGATCATCAAAGGGATGGATGAAGGTATAACCCTTCTCCCTTGCCAGTTCATAGGCATATTCACAAGCCTCGTCGTAAACATCCCCTTTAAGAACCACTTCTGCTCCGTAACTTTTTGTTCTGTTTACTTTTATTAATGGTGTGGTAGTAGGCATAACAATAACAGATTTCACTCCGTAGCATTTAGCAGCATAAGCGACTCCCTGGGCATGATTGCCTGCCGAAGCCGTAATAAGCCCTTTCTCACGCTCTTCTTCTGACAAAGTGCTTAATTTATAGTAAGCTCCTCTTACCTTATATGCTCCTGTAAATTGCATGTTTTCAGGTTTTAAATACACTTTGCTCTCAGTCTTACTACTCAGGTAATCACTATAAATCAGTTTTGTTTCCAGAGTAACTTTTTTAACTACTTCAGAAGCTTCTTCAAATTTGTCTAATGTGAGCATATTGTTATTCACCTTATCTCATCCTCCATTCACATGTCATCTACTCTTCAGTCTCATCTGTTACTACAATATCAAAAAGTGCATTTACAAATTCATCCGAATTAAATTTCTGTAAATCTTCTATTGTTTCTCCGACACCAATATATTTAACCGGTATTTTAAGTTCTGACTGTATCGCAACAGCGATTCCACCCTTTGCGGTTCCATCCATTTTCGTAAGAATGATACCGGTTAAATCCGTCACTTCTCCAAAATCTCTTGCCTGCTGTAACGCATTTTGACCAGTTGTTCCATCAAGCACCACCAGATTCTCTCTATGGGCATCCGGAAATTCCTTATCAATAATTCTATTAATTTTCTTAAGTTCTTCCATCAGGTTCTTTTTATTATGAAGCCGGCCTGCTGTGTCACACAAAAGTACATCTACTTTCCTTGCCTTTGCCGCATTCACTGCATCAAATATCACACTGGCCGGATCGGAGCCTTCTGCTCCGCCGATAATATCAACACCTGCCCGATTGGCCCATTCCGTAAGCTGTTCTCCGGCCGCTGCACGAAACGTATCTGCGGCTCCCAACAATACTTTTTTTCCCTGTTCCTTTAAAATACCTGCTAATTTACCAACGGAGGTCGTCTTTCCTACGCCATTGACACCGATTACAAGAATAACTGATTGTCTATTCTCAAATTCATAGGCAGTCTCTCCCACTTGCATCTGCTCTTTTATGCTACTGATAAGGAATTCCTTACATTCTGAGGGCTGCTTGATATGATTCGCCTTTACCTGTTCCCTCAGTTTTTCTATAATAGAGGTGGTAGCATTGACTCCGATATCTCCCATAATCAGAATTTCCTCTAGTTCCTCATAAAAATCTTCATCTATGGCTGAAAATCCATTAAAAACAGAATCAATTCCTGATACAATATTATTTCTGGTCTTTGTGAGACCTTCCTTAAGTCTACTAAAAAAACCTTTTTTTTCTTCGCTCATACACCCTCCTTTATATATTTATTCCAAATCCTTATCAATTAAATTAACACTTACAAGTGTGGATACACCTTTTTCCTGCATCGTAATTCCATACAATCTATCTGCCTTTTCCATTGTACCACGTCTATGAGTAATTACAATAAACTGAGTATGTTTTGTTAGTTTATGTAGATATTTTGCAAATCTTGCCACGTTATTTTCGTCAAGTGCCGCCTCAATCTCATCCAATAGACAAAATGGAGAGGGCTTCATATTCTGAATGGCAAATAATAGCGCAATTGCCGTAAGAGCTTTTTCACCACCGGATAATTGCATCATATTCTGCAGCTTTTTCCCTGGCGGTTGGGCAATGATTCGTATTCCTGCTTCCAGAATATCTTCATCTTCCAATAGCTCTAAGGTTCCCTTACCTCCACCAAACAGTTCCTTAAATACCTTATCAAACTCTTTACCTATTTCTGCGAATTTTTCATTAAATTGTTTACGCATTGCACTATCAAGCTCTTCAATGATTTGAAGCAGCGTTTTTTCTGCCTCTACCAAATCATCATGCTGGGTCTTTAAAAATAGATATCGTTCCATCAGATTCTTGTAATCTTCAATCGCATTCACATTCACATCGCCCAGTTTCTTTATCTGCTCTTTCAATGATGTAATTTCCCTTTTCATTGCAGATAAATCCATCATATTTTCATCTCTTAAAGAAGCCGCATCGGATAGAGTTATTTCATATTCATCCCACATATAATTGATTTGATTCTCTATGGACTCTTCCAATTTATCCTTCTGAGCATTCAAACGATATACTTCCTTATCCAGCGCAGTCATACGCTCTGATAATTCTTCTCTGGAAGCAAAAAAGTTCTTCTGCTTGGAGGTCAATATTTCTTTTTGGGTCATATCTTCTTTTAGCTTAATCTCTGCTTCTGATTTAGTAGTCTTTGATGCGGTGAGTGTTTTTTCAATCTCTATAATACTTTGCTCTTTCCGCTCAATATCTGCCGCATTTTGCTCAAGTCCGTCTTTAATCTCAGTAAGTTCCGCTACATAACGGGCAATTTCACTATTGATACGATCTTCGTTCTGTCTGTGGAACCCTTGCTGCTGCAGCATCTTTTCAACTGCCATATCACGCTCGGCAACTTCTTTGGATTGCTCCGATTCTTTTGCTCTTTGTACTTCAAGCTCCTTCTGGAATTCATTAATTTGTTTTTCAACATTCTTTTCTAGCAGTTCCGATTCTTCCAATTCTTTCTGAATCGCCTCTTTACTTGATGTGATATCCAGTATCTGATTCCCGATTTCTTTTTCTTCTGTAATTAGTTCTTCAAAACCTTCCTCTGCTTCATCCTTACGCTCTTGTGCTTTCAGCACATTCAGTCGTGAGGTGTTCTGTTCGATGAACTTATCCTGAAGCTTTGATTTGGTATGCTCCAAATCCATACGAAGCTTATTTCTGGTTTCTTTTGTTTGTTCTATCTCTTCCAAAAGGGCATCTATTTCAATTAAGTGCTTCTTAATCTTGGCACTAAGTTCGTCCATCTCTCTTCTACGTCCCAGGAGATTACTGTTATTTTTAAATGCACCACCACTGATGGCACCACCCGGTACAAGAAGCTCACCTTCCAATGTTACCATTCGGATACCATATTTGTATTTTCTTGCAATCTTAACCGCATTGTCTATTTTATCAACAACCATAATGCGACCCAGCATAGCTTTTGCCACATCTTTATACTTTACATCAATCTGTATTAATTCATCGGCCATGCCAATCACACCGTTTTCTTTTAGTGCTTCGGAGTTTTTGAATTCCTGGGGATTTGTAAGACTTGTCAAGGGAAGAAAAGTAGCACGTCCTGCTTTATGCTGCTTCAGGATTGTAATCATTCTTTTTGCTGTCTCTTCATCCTTTGTCACTATATTTTGTATATTGCCACCCAGTGCTGTTTCAATTGCTGTTTCATATTTCTTATCTACTTTAATAATATCAGCCACAACACCGATAATTCCTTTTTCTTCCTCCTTATATTCCATGACACGTTTGACACTGCCGCCGTAACCATCGTATCGCTCTGTCAAATTAGCCAGCGCATCTAACTT
>CAYXCV010000110.1:0-1234 GCA_964463365.1 uncultured Kineothrix sp. | reverse complement strand
ATATTAATCTGCTCCATCATCGTATCATAACGTCCGATTTTGGATTTAATTGTAGCACGACTATTAAGGGCAGAAATAATAGAATTCTTACCGGACTCGATATTATTATTTAATTCCTCTATTTTACCTTGTACTTCCAGTAATAAACGCTTAGCCTCATCTCTTATTTTCTCTACATCTGCAAGCTGAGTATCTATTTCTTTTCTATCTGTAAGTATTGCATCTTTATCTATATTTTTAGAATCTATTTCTTTTTGAACTGTCTGTAATCTGGAATTAAGATGTCCCTCATTACCTTTTGCCGAATTAATCTGTTCTTTTAAAACATTAATTTCTCCTTCTAGCTTTCCCCGCAAAAGTCCTGTGTCTGTCAGTTTCTCCCGTGCTGATTCAATGGCTTCATCCAGCATTTCTATCTGGCTTTGAACCTGCTCGTATTCTGCCTTTATTCCTTCATATTTCCCTGATGTCTCTTGAAGGTCATCATTAGCAATTTTATATTTCTTTTCTACTGACTCTAATTGTTCCTTAATTCTATTGTTTTCCAGAAGAAATATATTTACATCAAACGTCTTTAATTCTTCTTTCTTTTTCAAAAATGTTTTAGCAGTTTCAGACTGTTTCTCTAAAGGTGCAATTTGATTCTCAAGTTCCATCAGAATATCGCTCACTCGCAGTAGATTCTGCTTCTCATCCTCCAACTTCTTCTGAGCAGCATTTTTACGGCGTTTAAACTTAACAATACCGGCCGCTTCATCAAACAATTCTCTTCTTTCTTCCGGCTTACCGCTTAATATTTTATCTATCTGTCCCTGTCCAATAATCGAATAACCTTCTTTACCGATACCGGTATCATAAAATAATTCATTCACGTCCTTTAAACGGCAGGGCGTGCCGTTTAACAGATATTCGCTTTCTCCGGATCGATAGATTCTCCTTGCCACGGTTACTTCGTCATATTCTATAGCAAGCTGATGATCGGAATTATCTAATGTAATTGCTACATATGCATAACCCAGAGGCTTCCGTGTTTCTGTACCGGAAAAAATAACGTCCTGCATGGATGCTCCTCTAAGCTGCTTAATACGCTGTTCACCAAGTACCCAACGCACCGCATCCGCAACGTTACTCTTACCACTCCCATTTGGTCCTACAATTCCTGTAATTCCATTATGGAACTTAAATGTAATTTTATTTGCAAAAGATTTAAATCCGTGTATCTCAATACTTTTTA
>CAYXCV010000109.1:0-8705 GCA_964463365.1 uncultured Kineothrix sp. | reverse complement strand
ATGATGTCTGTATGGAATCCACAGGTAAATACTGGGTTCCTGTCTTTAATCTTCTTGAAGATGAAATCAATGTCACCATTGCCAACCCCAAATGGGTAAAAGCTGTGAAAGGTAACAAGGACGACACCAAAGATTCTAAATGGATTGGAGATTTATTTCGTCTTGGACTCGTAAGAGGCAGTTACATTCCTTGTAAGAAAATCCGCATTTTCCGGGAATATACAAGATATCGCTATAAACTTGTTTCCTGCCGCTCAAGTGAAAAGAATCGATATCAGAATGCACTTACTGTTTGCAATGTTGCATTAGATTCTGTTGTTTCCGATATCTTTGGGAAGTCATCCACATCCATTATCGACTACCTGCTTGAACAATCTGGTACGTCTATCAATCATGAAGAAATCGCTTCGAAGCTTCTTAGGTCTCTCAAATCAAAGGAAGATTCGGTGATTGAATCCATCGAAGGATATCAGATGACTGATGCCCAAAAATATCGTATGCGCCTCGTTCGCGCACATATGGATTATATCACAGCTGAGATCAATGATATAGATTCTATGATAGAATCTTTGATTTCTTCTGATCCTGATTTTGAAAATGCTATCCAGTTACTTATTACCATTCCGGGTGTTAAACGTGATAGTGCAATCACTATCATCTCCGAAATTGGTATTGATATGTCTCAGTTCTGCAACTCCAAACGCTTATGCTGTTGGGCTGGTCTTACACCAGGCAGCAACGAATCTGCCAGTAAGAAGAAATCTGTTCGGATTACACGTGCCGGAGTTTACCTCAAACCTGCATTGGTGCAATGCGCTCATGCAGCCGTAAAATCTGACAAATCTCCTTACTACAAAAAGAAATACGAATCTCTTGTTAAGCGTCGTGGCAAAAAAAGAGCCATCATTGCTATTGCTCGAATGATTCTCACAGCCATTTACCAGATGTTGTCTACTGGTGAGGTCTGGAATCCGAGCGATCTTTACAAAATAGATATGCCTGCACCGCTTATTGAAAAGCAAAAGGCAAAGGCTATCAAACAAGCCATGAAACTTCTTCAAAAGGAGGGATTGCTCCCGCCTGATGAACCATTAGCTTCTTGATTTAATTTACTAAATCTATAGTTTTCACTAAGTTGTCCCCTTAGACAGCTTAGTGAAGTGCGCACTTTTATGGCTGTCCTCTACTTTCTTTCACACTATTTCTCCATTCATTTTTACATTATTATAATTATACATGTGTAAGGTGTTGCTTGTCGACTGAAATGAAAGAATATGTTATAATGTTAAATAATATTGTGTGGCATAGAGGAGGAATCGTAATGAGTAAATTTTTAGTGGCAGGTATTGTACAAAGAGAGACGATTGTTAAGGTTGATAAGATTCCAATAGAATATACATATGTTATAAATTCGCCTAATACAATTTATTCAAGTACAGGCGGAGATGCCTATAATGAATCTCTGGCACTGAAATGGTTAGGTGATTCTGTTGATTTTATGTCTATGATTGGAAAAGATGAAAGCATGGATCTTATTAACCCGCCGGGAAGTGAGATTACATTGGAAACAGATTACATACTGCCGCGTCTTCATAATACACCTGTTTCGGTAGTGCTTTATGATAATAATAGGAAGCAGCAAATCTTTGAAGACTATAAAGAATTAAAAGAGGTTGCTTATGACCTGAATTTATTTAAAGAGCGGGCAATACGTTCGGAAATGCTTGTGATATCCAATGTGAATTTTTGTCGTCCTCTTTTAGAAATAGGTAAAGTTCTGCGTAAGCCAATTGCTGTTAATATACGGGAATATCAGGAAAGTATGCTATGCCACAATGAAGAGTTTTTAAAAGCAGCAGATATTTTATATGTGAGCGATGATAACCTTATAGAAGAGCCGTATGAGTTTGTAAAGTCTCTGGCAGCAAAATATCGTTCTCAAATTATCATATTAGGTCAGGGAGCAGATGGATTGATTCTTTACGATAAAAATAAAAATATTATAGCACATTATAATACGGTAAAGACACATGGGATTGTGAATACAGTAGGAGCAGGAAATGCTTTATTCTCAAGCTTTCTGCATTATTACAATCAAACCGGTGACTCTGTATACTCGGTTAAGAATGCGCTTCTTTTTGCGTCATATAAGATAGGATTTATAGGTACTTCTAATGGTTTTATGACTGAAGAGCAAATCGATCAATGGCGCAACTTGATTTGGAGAGACGGAAAGTGATTGACTCCTCTTAAATATTCTTATAAGATATGAAAGAATATAATTTAAGACGGAGGGTAATACGATGAGTAGTAATAATCAGAAAACCGAAGTTATTAGCAATAATGCTATCGGTGAAGAGGGTATTTTTGATGCCAGACAACTAGGGGTTCCTAAGATGTTAATTCTGGGATTGCAGCATATGTTTGCAATGTTTGGCGCCACAGTGCTTGTGCCGGCACTGACAGGTCTTAGTGTTTCCACCACTTTGTTATTTGCCGGTCTTGGCACTTTGTTATTTCATTTCCTTGCAAAAGGAAAGGTTCCTGCATTTCTTGGTTCTTCTTTTGCTTTTTTGGCGGGGTACTGGGCAATTGCTCCTAATGGAGAAACAGAACTCTTGCCATATGCTTGTTTTGGCGTTGTTTGTGCAGGTCTATTGTATTTAATTCTGGCAGCTCTAATTAAGGTATTTGGAACTGGAAAAGTAATGCAGTATTTTCCACCAATCGTAACAGGACCAATTATTATTGCAATCGGTCTGAATCTTTCTCAATCAGCAATTAGTAACTGTGAAGCCAACTGGCCAATTGCTATTCTGGCAATTGCGATCGTGGTGATTTGTAATATCTGGGGGAAAGGCATGATTAAAATAGTGCCGATTATCCTTGGTGTCATTGGTTCGTATTTTGTGGCAGCGGTTACCGGAAATGTGGATTTTACAATGGTAAAAGAAGCTGCCTGGATTGGATCGCCCATTACATGGAGCAGAACAGTATTTGCAATTTTTGAATCACCTAACATCTCTCTTCTGATTACTTCTGTTATTACTATTATGCCGATTGCACTGGCAACAATGGTAGAGCATATCGGTGATATTTCTGCAATTTCATCTACAGTTGGTAAGAATTATATCAAAGACCCGGGGCTTCACCGTACACTTGTAGGAGATGGTCTTGCAACAATGATGGCAGCCTTATTCGGAGCACCGGCGAACACTACCTATGGGGAGAATACAGGTGTTCTTTCTTTGACAAGGGTTTATGATCCCAAAGTGGTTCGCATTGCTGCGGTATTTGCAGTTCTGTTTTCTTTTTCACCTAAAGTAGCGGCTGTTATATCAGTTATGCCGACTGCCACACTGGGTGGTGTCTCTTTGGTTCTTTATGGTATGATATCCGCTGTGGGTGTTCGTAACATCGTGGAGAATCAGGTGGATTTTTCCAAAAGCCGTAATATCATTATAGCTGCTCTGATTATGGTACTATCCATAGGAATCAATTACAGCAGCACTGCCGCTGTCAACTTCCAACTGGGAAGTGTGACCATCAGTTTGTCGGGACTTGCTGTAGGAGCTCTTATTGGGATTATCTTAAATGCCATACTTCCTGGTAAAGACTATGTTTTTGATGATGAGGTACCTTCGGATACCAGTGTGGATTTAAGTGCAACAAGGGCGACTATAAAAGTTAAATAAAATATATTGGCAATTGCAAAACTCGTTTCAGGGGGAGAATCGTCCCCCGGAAACGAGTTTCGCAATTGTCTTAAGATTACATATATTAAAAAGAATAGTATAGTGTATAAAATAGTGCCGCATAAGGAGCTTGCTTTAATGATGAATATAATTGATATGCATTGTGATACGATATCGGAATTGTTTGAAAAAAAGCGGAATGGAAGTGTAGAAAATCTTTATAAAAATAATTTACATATTGATATACAAAAACTGATAAAGGGAGGGGCGTTACTTCAGAACTTTGCTTTGTTTGTGAATGCGGGAAAAGTGGATAACTCTCTGGAGGAAGTGCTTCGGATGGTCGATTTATACTATGAAGAATTGGAGAAAAACAAAGAGTATATTGCTCCTGTATTTTGCTTTCAAGATATCGAGACAAATTTACAGAATCGTAAAATATCGGCTTTACTGACTGTGGAAGAGGGTGGGGTCTGCAAAGGGGATATCAGATATCTTAGGATATTGTATCGTCTGGGTGTGCGTATGATGACTCTTACATGGAACTATCCCAATGAAATAGGGTTCCCCAACTTATATGCAGGTAGAAACAGACAGGAAAGTACAATTCCTTTTTATCAGATTGCGGATAAGGAAAATGGTTTAACCGAAAAAGGAAAAGAATTTGTAGCAGAGATGGAACGATTAGGTATGATTATTGATGTATCCCACTTGTCAGATGCAGGATTCTATGATGTACTTAGGATGACAAAGAAACCGTTTGTAGCAAGTCACTCCAACGCCAGAAGTATTTCTTCCTGGGTGCGGAACTTAACCGATGATATGATAAGAAAGTTAGCGGTAAGGGGCGGTGTGATCGGACTGAATTTCTGCCCTGATTTTCTGGAAGAGATGCCTTCCGGAATGACCAATCCGGGAACCATACAAGGGATTATCAGACATGCCAAGCACATCGTTCATATCGGCGGGATAGGATGTCTTGGTCTGGGGAGTGATTTTGATGGTATAGACGGGCACAGTGAACTGCCGGATTATTCATATTTACCGAAACTTTATGATTCCTTTTTAAAAGAAGGATTTTCCAGCGGAGACATTGAGAAAATCTTTTATAAGAATGTAATGGGGATATATAGGGAATTGCTATAGATGAATGAGTTCTTAATTTATAATCGGACAACAAAATACAAATATTAACATACTTAGCTATATCCCCTCACCCATCATTTATATATAATTGAGACAAGAAATATTGTAGATAGTAATCTAGGAGGATGAGTGGATGCAATACGGACATTTTGACAACGAAAAACGCGAATACGTAATTGACAGAGTGGATATTCCTACATCATGGACAAATTATCTTGGTGTACAAGATATGTGTGTGGTAGTGAACCATACAGCCGGTGGTTATATGTTTTATAAAACCCCTGAGTATCACAGAGTGACAAGATTTCGTGGGAATAGCGTTCCTATGGATCGACCGGGACATTATGTATATATAAGAGACAATGACAGCAAAGATTACTGGAGTGTATCTTGGCAGCCGGTTGGGAAATCACTGGATGAAGCAAACTATAAATGCCGTCATGGTATGTCTTATTCTGTTTATGAATGTGATTATAGCAAGATTAAGGCAACACAGACATTGGTAGTACCGCTGAATGATTCAGTGGAGTTATGGGATGTTACCTTAAAAAATGAAGATGACAAACCAAGAAATTTAAGTTTGTTTTCTTATTGTGAATTTTCTTTTCATCATATAATGATTGATAATCAGAATTTCCAGATGAGCTTGTACTGTGCAGGTTCTTCCTATGAAGACGGCGTTATCGAGCATGATTTATTTTATGAAGAATTTGGATATCAATATTTTGCCTCCAATTTCGAGCCGGACGGATATGATTGCTTAAGAGATAAATTCTTAGGTCAGTACCGTACAGAGGACAACCCGATTGCAGTAGAAAAAGGCGAGTGCTCAAGTTCTCATGAGCTTGGTAATAATCACTGCGGTTCTTTGCAGAAGAATATTACTTTACAGCCGGGTGAAGAAGTAAGAGTTGTTTTCATGCTAGGAGAAGGAAATAGAGAAGAAGGCAAGAAAGCAAAAGCAAAATACAGCGATTTGGCTGTTGTTGATAAAGTATACGTAGATTTAAAAGAATTCTGGGATAATAAATTCAAAAAATTACAGATTAATACTCCTAATGAGGGTATGAATACTTTGATTAATACATGGACCTTGTATCAGTCAGAGATTAATGTTATGTTCTCAAGATTTGCTTCCTTTATCGAGGTAGGCGGACGTGTAGGATTAGGATACCGTGACACGGCACAGGATGCCATGACAATTCCGCATTCCAATCCGAAAAAATGTAAACAACGTATTGTAGAATTGCTTCGCGGACTTGTATCCCAAGGTTATGGATTGCATTTGTTCCAGCCGGAATGGTTTGAACCGGATGCAGATATTAAACCGTTTAATTCTCCTACCGTTGTTCCAACACCGGATAAAGATAATATGATACATGGTCTGAAAGATGCATGTTCGGATGATGCTCTTTGGCTGGTAAGTGCAATTGTAGAATATGTAAAAGAAACCGGAGAAATAGATTTTATTGATGAAGTCATTACATATGCGGATGGCGGAGCCGGAACCGTATACGAACATATGATAAAAATCCTTGATTTCTCGGCAGAGCAAGTAGGAGCTACGGGAATTTGTAAAGGACTGAGAGCAGACTGGAATGATTGTCTGAATCTTGGCGGCGGCGAAAGTGCAATGGTTTCTTTCCTGCATTACTGGGCGATTGAAAACTTCATTGAGCTTGCAGTATATCTTAAGAGAGATGCAGAAGTTAAGAAATATACGGAGATGGCAGAGCAAGTAAAGAAAGTTTGCAATGACGAATTGTGGGACGGCGAATGGTTTATCAGAGGTATCACCAAAAACGGCAAGAAAATCGGTACCCAGGTAGATAAAGAAGGTAAAGTACATTTAGAATCCAATTCATGGGCTGTGCTTTCAGGAGCAGCAGATCATGAAAAAGGAATCCGCGCTATGGATAGCGTAGATGAGCACCTCTATACGGAATGGGGAATTATGTTAAATGCTCCTTCCTATACAGTGCCGGACGAGGATATCGGATTTGTAACAAGAGTATACCCCGGTGTAAAAGAAAATGGTGCGGTATTCTCTCATCCGAACCCTTGGGCTTGGGCAGCGGAATGCAAGCTTGGAAGAGGCGATCGTGCCATGAAATTCTACAATTCCCTTTGTCCTTATTACCAGAATGATAAGATTGAAATAAGAGAAGCAGAGCCTTATTCTTACTGCCAGTTTATTATGGGACGCGATCATACCGCTCATGGACGTGCAAGACATCCGTTTATGACAGGTACCGGCGGCTGGGCTTATTTCTCGGCAACAAGATATATGCTTGGGATGAGACCGCAGTTTGACAACCTTGAAATTGATCCTTGTGTACCGGCAGACTGGAAAGAATTCTCCATGGTTAGAGAGTGGAGAGGGGCTACCTATGAAATAGAAGTAACTAATCCGGACGGCGTTATGAAAGGTGTTAAAGAGATTTACTTGGATGGAGATAAAGTAGAACGCATACCGCTTATGGATAACGGAACAACTCATCAGGTGAAAGTAGTGATGGGTTAACTTAAGAAGGGAGAAGAGAGAATGATAAAGTTTGGGACAGGCGGCTGGAGAGCTATCATAGGGGATGAATTTACTAAAGCTAATATTCAGATGCTTGCCAAAGCCCTTTGCAATAAAATGAAAGCAGAAGAAGTAGCAAATAAAGGCGTTGTAATGGGTTATGATAGGCGTTTCCTTGCAAAGGAAGCAATGCAGTGGGCAGGACAGGTGTTTGCGGCAGAGGGAATTACTGCTTATCTGATTAATAAATCATCACCCACACCGCTTATCATGTTCTATGCAATGAAACATGAGTTTCCTTATGGTATGATGGTTACGGCAAGTCATAACCCTGCGATATACAATGGTATTAAAGTGTTTACAGCAGGCGGCAGAGATGCCAATGAGGAACAGACACAGGATATAGAAAATTATATTGCCAAGGTGACACAGGATGATATAAAAGAAATGGAATATGACAAGGCTGTCAAAGCCGGATTGATTCAAGAGATATATCCATTAAATGAGTATTTGGACAATATTATTGATGCAGTAAATATGGATGCTATTAAGGAAAGCGGATTAAAGGTGGTACTGGATCCGCTATATGGAGTAAGTGAGACTTCTTTGTCTACGATACTACATACGGCTAGATGCGAAGTTTATACCATTCATGACAGACATGATACCTTGTTTGGCGGTAAACTGCCGTCACCTTCAGCAGTTACCCTCCGTCCGCTGCAGAACGCTGTAATAGATAACAAAGCGGATATCGGTATTGCAACAGATGGTGACGCCGACCGTATTGGAGTCATTGATGATACAGGACGTTTCCTTCATCCCAATGATATCCTTGTATTGCTTTACTATTATCTTGTGAAGTATAAGGGCTGGGAAGGTCCGGTGGTACGTAATATTGCGACTACTCATATGCTGGATAAGGTGGCGGCAAAATTCGGACAGAAATGTTATGAAGTACCGGTAGGATTTAAACATATTTCATCTAAAATGAACGCAACCGGTGCGATAATCGGTGGTGAATCTTCCGGTGGACTTACAGTACGCGGACATATCAGTGGTAAAGACGGCATTTATGCAGCTGCACTTTTGGTAGAAATGATTGCTGTAACCGGTAAGAAATTATCTAAGATATATAAAGAAATTGAAGCTGAATGCGGATCTATTTTCATGGATGAACGTGATTATAAGTTTGATCAGGAGAAAAAAGATAAAATGCATAAGCTCCTTATGGAAGATAAACAGATTCCGGAGCTGCCGTTTGAAGTGGAAAAAGTTTCTTATTTGGACGGAAGCAAAGTATACTTTAAAAACGGTGGTTGGGTAGTGGGAAGATTTTCCGG
>CAYXCV010000108.1:0-8776 GCA_964463365.1 uncultured Kineothrix sp. | reverse complement strand
ATACAAAAAAACTCTATACCGATAGCGGAATCATCCATATATTGGCCATTTCAGGGCTTCACATTTCTATGATAGGAATGGGGCTTTATAAGCTGCTTCGCAAGTGCAGAATCCCCCCTGCGGTAAGTGTCCCTATCTGCATCGTGATGATCTGCAGTTATGGGCTTATGACAGGACTGAGCGCCTCCGCTGCCCGGGCAATATTTATGTTCGTACTGCGTCTGATAGCCAATCTGATAGGGAGAAGCTATGATATGCTGACTGCGGTTTCCCTTGTTGCCGTTCTCCTTTTGCTTGAGCAGCCAAGATATGTAGAGTATAACGGCTTCTTATTTTCTTTTGGAGCAATTGCAGCAATGGGCGTTCTACTGCCGGTATTATATGATAAAGGGGCAGACCTTAAAAAAAGCCGTATAAAATGGAAGTGGTTCTTTAGGTTAAAACAGTCTGCGGCATCAGGAATCGCCGTTGCAATCGCAACACTCCCAATCTACCTCGTATTCAATTATCAATTTCCTATCTTTTCTGTTATTTTAAATCTTCTCATTATCCCCCTTATGACAATAGTAATGTATGACGGGCTGTTCTGCATATTTGCAGGAAGCATATTTCCTCTTTTGGCGGAAAAGGCCGCATGGATTAATGTAGGTATCTTGTGGTTTTATGAAAAATGCTGTTTATTATGCCAGAGGTTTGGTTACGGCAATGTGATTGCAGGGCAGCCAGAGAAGTGGCAGGTCACAGTATATATCCTCTTACTGTCAGTGCTTGTATTTATAAATAAGAAAGTAACGTCGTGGTGGAAGGTGCAATGGATATTAGTTGCTTTTATGGTACTGATGTTTCGAAGCAATGATGGTCTTGCAATTACAATCATTGATGTGGGTCAGGGAGATGGCATACATATAAGAAGTGATTCGGGAAAGCATTATTTAATCGACGGTGGCAGCTCTTCAAAACTCGAGGTGAGCACCTATAGTCTGATGCCTTATTTGAAGTCTCAAGGAGCCTCCCGATTAGCAGCAGTTTTTGTAACTCATGGAGACGAGGACCATTGCAATGGAGTGAAGGAATTAATGGAAGAAGCAAATATCGGTGGAGTGAAAATAGATTGTTTGTTTTTGCCGGATATAGATAAAAAGAGCCGGGATGAATCGTATCATGAATTAATCAATATAGCTGTTGATAATAATATAACTGTGAAATATATGCGCAGAGGACAATATATTCAAGATGGTGATATGAAAATAAGCTGTATTCACCCTTCACTTAATTATGACACCGATTCATCCAATGAATCTTCTCTTGTACTTTCTCTTAGCTATAAAGAGTTCAGGGGACTTTTTACAGGGGATATAGAGGGAAGAGGTGAACATGAAATGGAGCAATATATAAAAAAAAATCCGGAACTTGCTCAAGAAATATCGGTACTTAAAGTTGCCCATCATGGTTCTAAGTATTCTACCAATATGGAGCTTCTGGAATTATTAAAACCAAAGATTGCACTAATATCCTGCGGAGAGAGAAATAGATACGGACATCCCCATCCGGAAACGCTGGAGCGTCTTTCGGAGATAGAAAGCACAATTTATGCAACTAAAGATGTGGGAGCGATTCAAATATATACGGATGGGAGGAGGGTAACAGTGAGGGGGTTTAAAATAAAGCGCAACTGGGAAAAATAATGTAATAAATATGGAAATGCATGCTAATAACTATGAGGCGGTACTTCGCGGAAACTTTTTTATTTATCTGAGGAACAGTCTTGTGATTATTGCTATTTCTGTGGGTTTGATTCTTCTGATAGCAGCCACTATGTCCTACTGTCTGGTGCGTGTAAAGTTCAAGGCATCCGGGGTTATACTGGCAGTGATTATTGCCTGTATGGCAATCCCGGTTCATGTGACCTTGATTCCCGTTTACCTGATGAGTAATAATCTATAAGTCTGGTGGAAAATTATTGATCTGTGGAAACGGCGGAAGTGCTGCGGATTCAGAACACATTGTGGGAGAGTTGATGAAAGGGTTCCTACTGGACAGACCCATTTCTAAGGAAGTAGACAGGGAAATTAATCAACATGCGGAAACCGTAAATGTGGAAGCTGCTTTTTCCAGCTTGCAAAGAGGGCTCCCCGCTATATCTCTTATAAATCAGGGAGCTTTGCAGACAGCCATTGTCAATGATATCGGTGCAGATATGATTTTTGCCCAACAGGTTTTGGGCTATGGAAAAGAGGGTGATATCCTGATTGCAATCAGCACCTCAGGGGAATCCCTCAATGTGGTGAAAGCAGCTTGTGTGGCACGTGCCCTGAAGATGGGAGTGATTGCTATGACCGGTGAGAAACAGGGAAGCCTTGCAAAGGTTAGCGACATTCTAATCAATGTTCCGGGAGTTGAAAATTGGCAGGTTCAGGAGCTTCATCTTCCGGTCTACCATGGAATATGTGCTGCGGTGGAATATGAGATGTTTGGAGGCACATCATGAGCGTGGAGATACGGCTCGGCATCGACCTTGGCGGAACAAAGTGCTCTGTGATAGCGGCCGATGACAGTTATCATATATTACATAAAACAGTATTTCCCACGGGAAGAGATTTGGAACCGGAAGTGATTCTGGATAAAATAATTGAATGTTGTCAGGGTTATGTTGAAAAGCAGGGTGCAAAGGCATGCCGTGTGACGAAAATCGGAGTTAGCTGCGGAGGGCCTTTGGATGAAAAGACAGGATATATTTATGCCCCGCCCAATCTTCCGTTGTGGAAAGAGGTACCGATTACGGATATCCTATCCAAAGAGCTTGGGGCACCTGCCTTTTTGATGAATGATGCTAATGCCTGTGCACTGGCGGAGTGGAAGTTTGGAGCGGGAAGGAATACGAAGAATATGATATTTCTCACTTTTGGAACAGGACTGGGAGCCGGGCTTATTCTGAATGGAAAGCTTTACAGAGGTTCTTCGGGAATGGCGGGAGAGGCAGGACACATTCGTTTGTCTGATGACGGTCCTTACGGATACGGAAAGCATGGTAGTTTTGAGGGATATTGCAGCGGCGGAGGCATTGCTAATCTGGCCAATCGAATGCTAAATAAATCGTTGTCAGCCCAAGAAGTAGCTCTGCTTGCCGATCAGGGAGACGAAAAAGCCCAGGAAGTACTGACAATTAGTGCCCATTATCTGGGGAAGGGCCTGGCAGTGCTTGTTGATTTGCTGAATCCGGAAATGATTGTGATAGGCAGTATTTATGCCAGAGCAAGAGAACATTTTGAAGCTCAGATGCACCAAACTCTCAGGGAGGAGGCTCTGCCTGACAATTATGAGATGTGTCGGATTGTTCCGGCCCAGTTGGGGGAAAGACTTGGTGATATGGCAAGCCTGATAGCAGGAGAAGGCTAAGAATGAGTAATGGAATTGTAACTGTTTTGGTGGTATAATATCAATGCGGCAAATCAATCATATAGCTGAAGCAGGAGACGGTATGAAGCGTATTAACGAGGATATAAAAAGCGGACAATTAAAACAAATATACTTATTATATGGGGAAGAAGCCTACCTAAGAAAACAGTATAGGGATCGGCTCAAAGACGCGCTGATGACAGAAGAAGATACGATGAATTATCATTATTTTGAAGGCAAAGATATATCGGTAGGAGCAGTCATTGATTTGGCAGAAACCATGCCCTTCTTTGCGGACAGACGTGTTATTGTCATTGAAAACAGTGGTCTATTTAAGCATGGCGGAGAAGCCATGTCTGATTATTTGTCAGCACCGTCCGAGACGGTATCCTTTGTCTTTGTAGAAACCGAAATAGATAAACGAAGTAAGCTCTATAAGAGTGTATCTGCGAAAGGGGTTGCTGTAGAATTTCCCCTTCAAACCGAATTAACCTTGAAAAAATGGATATTAGGGATGATTAAAAGAGAGAATAAACAGATTTCTGAAATGACTTTAAATCAATTCCTTGAAAAAACCGGCACAGACATGGAGAATATCCGCAAAGAGCTGGAAAAACTTATGTGCTATTGCATGGATAAAGAGGCAGTAACGGAGCAGGATGTAGAAGACATCTGCACCCATAGGGTAAGCAACCATATATTTGATATGATCAATGCCGTTGCCGATAAAAAGCAGAAAATAGCCTTAGAACTTTATTATGACTTACTGGCTTTAAAAGAACCGCCTATGCGAATTCTGTTTCTTATCGCCAGGCAGTTCAATGTATTGCTCCAGGTAAAAGAGCTAAAGGGAAAGGGATATGATAATAAAGGTATCGGTGAAAGAGTTTCATTGCCGCCGTTTATTGCAGGTAAATATGTGATTCAAGCTTCCAAATTCAGAAGCCGCGATTTGCGCAAAGCTCTGGAGGACTGTGTAGAAACAGAAGAGGCTGTTAAGACCGGCCGAATCAATGACCGTATGAGCGTTGAACTTTTAATTATCCAATATAGTGCTTAGAAAATAAAATAGACAACAATAGACTTATATTTTCGGGCTGTAACACTTTATATAAATGTTACAGTCCGTTTTATTGTACTCATCATTCATTAAAATAAACATATCAATGCATCGGCTTTTGCGAAACTAATAATATAAAATAGGAGATGGAATATTATGATGAATGAAAGAAGAGTGAATAAAAAATTATTATATGTGTTGACTAATTTATTATTAGTTATGATTATTACCCTTAGTGTAAAGGAAACTGTTTTGTCTCAGAATAAGAATATGGTTCCGATAGATGCTAAGCATAATCGGATGATAGAGAATGAGTATATTGCAGAAATAAGAGCGTGGTTGGAAGAAGAAGGATATGGAAATTGTGGGATCACAATGACTAAAGTAGTGGAGCAGGATGCTCCGAAGGAATATACGGTTCTAATCCATCATAAGAAAATCAATAATCTAAACAACACGGAGAAAGAAGAATTAAAAAAAGAACTTGCAGAAGTTGATTTTCCTTTAGAAAATTGCAGATTCCAACATGAGTTTCTGGAGCCGGGAAATTGAAATTAAGTGTGCAGATTAGGTATGCAGAAATAAGAAAAGCATGACAAGATGTGAAAGGGGTATTATAATAGTAGCAGCAGAAAGAAAAGTGAGGAATCAGTATGAAGCACATACCACAGCCGAATGAAATATACAGGCATTTTAAAGGAAACCTATATCAGATCATAACATTGGCACAACATTCAGAATCAGGAGAAATGTTAGTTATTTACCAGACTATGTCCGAAGATTATAAAACATATGCAAGACCTATAGATTTGTTTATGGGTAAATTAGATAAAGTAAAATATCCCCAAGTAAACCAGGAATACCGCTTCGAGCTCATTAATGAGGCGATAGAAAATGACGAAGTTATAAGTGAAAACCAACAGCCGCCGGAAATTGAAATAAGCGAATATGAAGAAGCTGAAGCTGAGGCCGACCATGAGGTACCTAATCTTGATCCCTTTGTTATTGAATTTTTGGATGCCGGCACATATGAAGAGAGATTGAATATACTAAGCGGTTTGCATCACCGTATTACAGATGATATGATTAATGTTATGGCGATGGCTACGGATATCGAAGTAACATCCGGGGATACGGAGGAGCGGTATCAGGAGCTAAGGAATTGCCTGCTTAAACTTGAGAAATTTGAGTGCAGCAGATTGCGGTAAAAATGGAAAGGCATGGTTATATAATTGAAATATTATCATATTACGGAGGGTAGATTTATAAGCCGTCCCAATCGATTTATTGCTTATGTGGATATCGGGGGGGAAATAGAAAAAGTTCACGTTAAAAATACAGGAAGATGCAAAGAATTACTGACCGATCATGCCGTAGTTTATTTAGATAAAAGTGAAAAAGAAGAACGTTCTACGGCGTATGATTTGGTTGCAGTACAAAAAGAAGAACGGATGATTAATATGGATTCTAATGCACCGAATAAAGCAGTTCATGAGTGGATATTAAAAAAGGAACTATTTCCTGATCTGGAGGGGGTTTATCCTGAAAGGAGCTATAAGAATTCAAGGTTTGATTTCTATGTAGAAACAAAAGAGGAGAAGATTTTCATAGAAGTAAAAGGAGTTACTTTGGAGAAGAATAATGTCGCATACTTTCCGGATGCCCCTTCCCAGCGTGCAGTGAAGCATGCGGAAGAATTGATAGAGGCTGTCAAGGAAGGATATGGGGCATATATTATATTTGTGATACAGATGGAAGGGATTGATTTCTTCACTCCTAATGTTGAAACTCACCCAGCCTTCGCTGAGATACTTTTGAAAGCAAAAGAGGCAGGGGTCAGAATATTAGCCTATGACAGTAAGGTAACACCTAGCAGCATGGTAATAAAAGAAGAGATACCTGTTATCTTATCAAAGCTGGATCTCATAGCAGGTCCGTTGCTTAAGTGGTATGACAAAGGCAGGCGTATACTGCCGTGGCGTGAGAATCCTAAGCCATATTATGTATGGCTATCAGAAATTATGCTGCAGCAGACACGAGTGGAAGCAGTGAAGCCTTATTTTGACCGCTTCATTGAAAATGTTCCTGATATAGAATGTCTGGCGGGTTTGAATGAAGATCGGCTGATGAAGCTGTGGGAAGGTCTGGGCTACTACAATCGGGCCAGAAATCTGCAAAAAGCAGCGAATATAATAATGGACGAGTTTGAAGGTGTGATGCCTTCTGAATATGAACTCTTGTTAAAGCTGCCCGGAATCGGAAATTATACGGCGGGTGCGGTTGCTTCCATTGCTTATAACGAAGTGGTACCTGCAGTGGATGGCAATGTCCTGAGAGTGCTTTCCAGGCTACGTTTAGATGGAGAGGATATTTTATCTCAGAAAACGAAAAACAGGGTAGAAAAAGAGTTGCAGGCAGTGATTCCCACAGAAAGACCGGGAGATTTTAACCAGGCTCTCATGGAACTTGGCGCTACAGTATGCATACCAAACGGAGCACCCAAATGTGAACAGTGTCCCTGGAGTACATTCTGTGAAGCCTATCTGCAAGATAGAATATCAGAATTCCCCTACAAAAAGACCAAAAAACCACGGGTTATTGAAAACAAAACAGTACTGGTTATAAAAGATGAAGATAAGGTAGCTTTTAGAAAACGCCCTGGCAAAGGACTGCTTGCGGGGATGTACGAGTTCCCTATTATGGAAGGGCATCAATTACAAGACAATGTTCTTGAATATTTGAAAGATATGGGACTAAAAGTAATTCATATCCAGCCAATAGGAGAAGCAAAGCATATTTTTTCCCATAAGGAATGGAATATGACAGGCTATGCTGTTCGTGTGGACGAATTAGAAAAGACTCATGACATAGTATCCAATGAAGGCTGGATTTTTATAGATAAAGAAGAAGCAAGAGAGCGATATCCGATTCCAACGGCATACTCTGCCTACACAAAGCAGCTGGATATAAAGCTGGGAGTATAAGGATGTATACGTATTGCCATATATGTGTAAAATATATGTATTATTATTGATAGGGTGATGCGTATGGATATAGAAGGACTATGCTTTATACTTGGAATGGGTAGTGTTCTAATTATCCTTCCGGTATTGGCAGTAATAAGTGATAAGCTTAAGTTGTTTTAGATTTTGGGATAGAGTATAATATACTAATATATAAATAGAACTTGTGTGGTCATGAGGTGAAATATGAAGGTATTAACAATAGCAGTCCCTTGTTATAATTCGGAAGAGTATATGAGAAAATGTGTCGATTCTTTATTAATCGGCGGTGAAGATGTTGAAATTATTATTGTAAATGATGGATCAAAGGATAGTACGCCTTCCATTGCGGATGAATATGCCGATAAACACCCCACTATCGTCAGGGTAATCCATAAAGAAAACGGTGGACATGGATCAGCAGTCAATGCAGGAATTGAGAATGCTTCCGGTTTGTTCTTTAAGGTAGTGGATAGTGATGATTGGGTAAAAGAAAATGATTATAGACAGATTCTTGACAAGCTCAGAGAACTTGCAGGCGGGGAACAGGTTCTGGACATGTTAATCAGTAATTTTGTTTATGAAAAAGAGGGCGAGAAGAAAAATAAAGTAATGCGCTATCGGCATGCATTGCCTCAGGATGAGATGTTTACATGGAAAGATGTGAAGCATTTCTATAAAGGACAATATATCCTGATGCACTCAGTGATTTTCAGGACAAAGCTGCTTCAGGACTGCGGATTAATGCTGCCGGAACATACTTTTTATGTAGATAATCTTTTTGTATTTGAACCGCTCCCTTTTGTAAAAAATATGTATTATATGGATGTGAATTTCTACCGTTATTATATAGGGAGAGAAGGTCAGTCGGTAAATGAAACCATTATGATATCTAGAATCGACCAACAGATTAAAGTCAATAAGATTATGGTGGATTACTTTGTTGAGCATAAAGGAGATATGAAAGCAAATCGAAAGCTGCGCAACTATATGTTTAACTATCTGGAAATTATAACTACTGTATCGTCGGTACTTCTTATCCGGGGAGGAACGGAAGAGCATCTGGATAAGAAGAAAGAGCTTTGGAATTATATTAAGCAAAAAGACAGATTATTGTACAAAAAATTAAGATATGGAATTCTTGGCAGCTCCATGAATCTGCCCGGAAAAGGCGGGAGAAGGATATCAATAGAAGCATATCGTATATGTCAGCGATTTTTTAAATTCAATTAATTAAAATAATAAATCCGCTAAGCAAAATTATTTGCCTGGCGGATTTCTTCATGTACTGGTTGATGGCCAACTTGGACTATTAGTT
>CAYXCV010000107.1:6788-8935 GCA_964463365.1 uncultured Kineothrix sp. | reverse complement strand
TAACGATGTGGAAAGATGTGATTTTCGCAGGATTTTTAATTTTGTTTTGTCTCAATTTATCTCATTTATGGGAGGACTATATTGGAGATAATAATGGTGGGATTAAAACCAAATATTTAATAAGATATGTGATTTTAAGTTTCTGTGTCTGTTTCTTTAGGGGAAACGGATTATATGCCTGGATTCTCACCATTCCCTTTATGTGCTTTGCCTTTCGAAAGCAGTGGAAGAAAATATCGGTTTGTATTCTCATAGTGGTTGCCATGATTCTCGTTTATAAGAAGGGAATATTTACGGCTGCAACAGTGTCAGAACCTGACTTTGTTGAGTCATTATCGATACCGCTTCAGCAGATTGCATGCGTGGTAAAAGAAGGGGGAAGAATCAGTACAGAGGATACGATACTTCTCTCAGAAATCATGGATTTGGAGAAAGTGGAGACAGACTATTTATCCTATATTTCAGATCCAATCAAGAATCTTATCCGGGATAAAGGAAATCAGCAATATTTAGAGAACAACAAGGCAAGTTACCTGGGAGCTTATCTGAGAATCGGTATAAAAAATCCGTTTATCTACTGTAAAGCTTTTATTAATCAAACGAAAGGCTATTGGTTTCATAAGGAAAACAATTGGATTTATTATCCGTCAGGAGTTCGGGAAAATGAAATCCATATTTACAGAGATGACTTACTACCTAACGTAGCAACAGGGATTATAGAAAAAGTTTTAATCAAAACAGAAGAGTTATATCATAAATTTTTCAGCATAGGACTACACACCTATCTGATGATGTTCTTCTTTTTTACAGCTTGCTATAAGCGGTATGATAAAAAATTTAGAACCCAGAATTTAGTTGTTTACTTATTTCCAATTGCGGTATGGCTCACCTTACTGGTGGCAACGCCGGTTTGCGCGGAGTTCAGATACGGATATGGAATATTCATAGTCTTGCCGCTTTTGGCCGGGCAGACTATGAAGAACGAAGGATGAGAATAGGTAATTCAGAAAGGGAGCAATATGCGCATCATATACATGTCTCATCGTTTTCATAATAATCAGAATGATATTATGGAGGGCTGGCTGGAAAGAGGCGATGAGATTCTGTTTATCAGCCAGTATGCCGGAAAAATAGAAGATTATACAGCGATACAACCTGTAGTCATGGGATATTCTCGTTTGTTTATGGTATTTTATCATTTATATGTAAATGTCCTTGCAAGGAAAAATCCAAATGCATTAGATATCCGATTAAAAATAGGATTTCCCCCGATTGTTAAGCTGGCAAAGTTAATGAAAGAATATAAACCCGATTTGGTTATTATGCGGGAGCGTTCTGTATATACCATCTGTATGACAGCTATATGCAGATTTTTTGGATATCCCAATATTCTGTATGTGATGAATCCGGTCTGGGAAGATAAGAAGAAAAAGGATATTGCACATAAGTTAGTCTGGAAGCTTGTTCCTAAATATCGGATTACGCCCAGTTTGGTTGCAGGAATTAGTTATGAGGGTAAAGAAAAAGATTCTTGTGCTTTTTATTCCCCTTATCTGATGAAACCAAGAATATCTCCCGAAGAAAAGACATATTTCAAAGATGGAATAATACAGATACTTGATGTGGGAAAATATCAGGAAAGAAAAAATCATCGATTGATGATAGAAGCTTTTGAAGAATTAAACAAACGTTACCAGGATATACACCTAACCATTGCAGGACAAGTATCCGATCGGTTTCACGAAGAGTATATGGAATCACTTCATATCTATATAGCCAAAAAGGGTTTGAAGAATAAAGTTACATTGCTTAAAAATCTGAATAAACAGCAGATGCTGGAGCTATACAGCCAGACGGATATATTTGTGCTTCCCAGTACCGGAGAGCCGGGGGCAGTCACTCATCTGGAGGCTATGGCATGCTCTATTCCGGCAATATGCGGTGAAGATAATGGGACAGCCTGCTATGTGAAGCAGGGTAAAACAGGGTATATCTTTCGGGATAATGATAAAGATGATTTAATAGATAAAATGGAATCTCTTATTTCGGATAAAAATGTATTGAGGGAAATGGGAAAGAACGCTTATATGCATGTGCAGGAGCATTTCCAATTTCGCAGTTATTATAAAACGATTGAGAAGATTATG
>CAYXCV010000107.1:5090-6688 GCA_964463365.1 uncultured Kineothrix sp. | reverse complement strand
GTGGTAAAAAGAGCAAGCAATATCATAATATTGTAGTTTAGCTTTACATTTTTTGTATAAATATAATAAGCTAAACAGCCGAAAAGAGCGATGGTAAAGAATAAACCTGCTGAGCCCAGATATATAGTAATGGGATTGTTTTCAAATATGGAATAAATATTAGGATAACTTACCGTTAAAATAGAGTACGCCTGTGACTGCTCCAGATATCTTCCCAATAGAAAGGAAAGTTTCCCGCCCATTAGCCAAACAGGCATAATGCTGATAAGAAGAGGGATGGGAATCAAAGCAAAATGACGTAGCTTTACTTTTCCTTTTAGCCACATAATGAGCAAAAATGGAAGGAAAAAGAACGCTTGCAGTTTAAAGGCGAAAGAGATGCCAAAACAAAGGAGAGCTTTCAGGCTCTTATCTTTTAAAACAAAATAAAAGCATAAGAGTAAAAAGGAAGTATACATGGAATCACACTGCGTCCAAGCAGCACTATTAATCGCAATAGTGGGAAGTAGAAGAGTAATAGCGAAACCAAGTATAGATTTACGCTTATCTTCTGTTATATGAAATAATATTAAAAATATAGAAAAAGCAGCAATATAGTCAAAGATGATAGATGCCAGCTTGAGCCAATACATGGCACTGAAAGGACTTTTAATGTATGAAACAATGCATATAATATACATATACAAGCAATTGTATTCGTAGTGGAAATTAGGGTCAGCAAGTGCACGAAAACCACCATTATTAGTAATGAAATTCAACCAGTCAGTAAAGCTTCCGGTCCAGTCACCGGATTCGATATGACGCATGGAGAAACGTATAATAAAAGCAATTACCATAATACAAAGTAGAAATAGAATATCTATGACTTGCAATGTAATTGATTTAAGTTTTATATTTTTTGTCATTAAATAGTCAAATTTACGATTCATAATAACCCTCTCATATACAGTAATTTTCACATGCTATAATAGCCTATCTTACCAGAAAAAGCAATTTCTTTTTGTTCATGTAAATAGTATGTGATATAATAGCACGTGGATGTGAGGGAAATATAGTGAGAAGAGCAGGTGAGTAAATATGAAATATAAAAGTGTGCAGATGTTGGATTTTCCTCAACGAGGCGATGAGAGAGGACATCTTGTAATAGTAGAAGGTGGGAAAGACGTTCCCTTTGATGTGAAACGGATTTTTTATATGTACGGTTCAGATGCTACAGTGGTTAGAGGGGCGCATGCAAACCAAAGGACGGAATTTGTACTGATTAATGTTGCCGGACAGAGTAAGGTACGCATAAAGGATGGATTAGGCAATGAAGCTGTGTTTGCACTTAACCGACCACATACGGGAATCTATATACCAAGGATGATATGGAAGGATATGTATGACTTTAGTGAAGATTCAGTTTTGCTTTGCTTGGCCAGCGAGCACTATGACGCGGAAGAGTATATTCGAGATTATGATAAATTTGTTATGATGGTAAATGAGGAGAAGTAAATGAAGATTTCAATAGTGATTCCGGTATATTATAATGAAGACAACCTACAACCGTTGTACGACGACCTTAAGAAAAAGGTAATAGATGTTATTGACTATGACTA
>CAYXCV010000107.1:0-4990 GCA_964463365.1 uncultured Kineothrix sp. | reverse complement strand
GGTGGACTTTAAGGAAAAAGATACGTCTGGTTGCAGATACTCTATTTAGTTTTTCCACTCTGCCCATTACGGTAGTAACACTGATTGGAACCATTTCTTTTGTAGGATCTCTGATTTGGGCTTTCATAGAAGTTGTCTTTAAATTATTGGGAATGATAGAGGTAAGTGGATTTACTACGTTGTTCATCTTTAATCTGTTCAGCTTTGGAGTTATTATGCTTACACTGGGAATTCTCGGAGGATATTTGTGGAGAACATTTGATGCATCAAGAAATCGTCCGCCGTATATTATTGAGGAAGAGAATCGGATTGAGGAGAGTCGTGATCATTAGTTTGAGGAGATAATAGATGAGACTGCGCGCACTAGAAGAAAAAGATGTAGACGGTATGCTGGAATGGATGAACGACCCGGAGATTCAGAATAACTTTCGATTTACTATGAGTGGAAGAAAAAGGGAAGATGTTCTCCGGTTTATAAAAGATGCGGTTGTGCAACCTTTGGATGGAAGAGATATTCACTACGCAATTGTTGATGAGCAAGATGAGTATATGGGAACCATTAGTCTCAAGGCGGTCGATTTAACAGCAGGAAATGCGGAATATGCCATTAGCCTTCGGAAAAAGGCTCAGGGAAAAGGGATAGGAATGGCCGCAACGATAGAAATCCTAAGATTAGCTTTTGAAGAGTTTGGATTAGCTAGGGTGTATCTGAATGTACTATCTGAAAATAAACGAGCGATTGTGTTATATGAAAAATGTGGATTTGTATACGAAGGTGAATTCAGAAATCATTTATTTATAAGAAACGAATATAAATCATTAAAATGGTACGCTATATTAAGGGAAGAATACTACAAGCAGTAGTAGAGGATGAATCATGGAAATTATGCCCAATCGTATGGATAGAGGTTTTCACAAATATCAAGATGAGTTCGAACAAAAGGCGCTAGAGGTGCTTCGTTCCGGTTGGTACGTGTTGGGGAAAGAAGTAGAAGACTTTGAACGTGAGTTTGCAGAATATGTGGGTACAAATTATTGTGTCGGACTTGCAAGTGGTTTGGATGCGCTTTGGATTGCTTTTAGAATACTTGGAATAGGAACAGGAGATGAGGTAATTGTACAAGGAAACACTTATATCGCAAGTGTCATGGGTATAACTATTAACGGAGCGACTCCTGTATTTGTGGAACCGGATGAGTATAATAATATCGATGTAGATAAGATTGAAGAGAAAATTACAAATAAAACTAAAGCAATACTTGTGGTGCATCTATATGGACAGGCGTCCAATATGGAGAAGATAGTTAATTTAACAAGAAAATATAAACTGAGATTGATAGAGGATTGTGCCCAATCTCATGGAGCATGTTTTAAGGAAAAGATGACGGGAAGTTTTGGGGATATCGGGTGTTTTTCTTTTTATCCATCTAAAAACCTAGGCGCCTTCGGAGATGGAGGAGCTATTGTTACCAATGATGCTGAGTTGGCTCAGGAAGTACGTATTTTCAGAAATTATGGAAGTGAGAAAAGATATTTTAATAAAGTGGTAGGAACGAATTCCAGACTGGATGAAATCCAGGCAGGGCTGCTTAGGATACGTCTTAAGCATATAGAAGAGCTGAATAAAGAAAGAACAAATTTGTGTAATATATATTTAGGGAAGATAAAGAATCATGCCATTGAACATCCTCAAATAAGAAAAGAAGCAACAACAGTGTGGCATCAGTTTGTGATTCATTGTAAGAAGAGGGAAGAATTAATCCACCATCTAAATGAGTATCAGATTGGGACGATTATACACTATCCTATTCCTCCTCACCTATCAGAAGCTTATGCTTATTTAGGGCTGAAACGAGGAAGTTTACCGATAACGGAAAGGTATGCAGATGAAGTATTGTCAATACCATTATATAATGGTATGACAAAGGAAGAACAGGAATATGTCATAGAGAAGTTAAATCAGTTCTAGGGACGATATATTAGTTCCGTTTCCGAAAGGACTGCTGGTAAGGGATTAAGAAGTAGCAGGTGGGAGATAGTAAGATGGATATTTTAAGCAATATATGGAAGAAAAAGTGGTACATCCTTGGAGCGGAAGTATTGTGTATCATATTGTATGGACTATATTTGTTAGTTAATTATAGTGGAATAAGCAGTTCATTTACGGGAGATGAACTCTCTGTAAGAAAAACGACTGGAGAGGTAACACAAAGCAATTATTTTGATAAGTCTTTTGGTGATGAATCCATTATTGTTTCACCAAACATACAGCTTGATAAGGGTGTTTATGTTTTTACTGTAAATTATACGGCAACAGAATATGTAAAAGCGGGAATTGCTTATGTAATGCCAAGGGATAATAAAAAAATAATATTTGAGGTACCGCTTAGTTCCACAAAGGAAAAGATAACATATCAATTTGTAGCGGATGAAGCGTGTCAGGTTTATTCTTATGCAAGACTTACGGGGGATGCCGGAGAAGATACTTACGCAATCATAGACTCAGTAGAGGTAGTACAAAAGAATATATCTGTAATTAGGGAAATAGCAATATTGGCAGCATTCTTTTTTCTGTTGAATGCTTTTTTAGTGTTTTGCTTATATTATAAAAGATTATCCAGCAATAAAGAGAAAATTATTGCAATTGGTTTGTTATTATTGACTTTTGTAATTAATATACCATTGTATCAGGAATTAGTGGTTGACTGCATTGATTTACCATTTCATCTAATGAGAATCGAAGGGCTGTACGAAGGGCTAATGGGCGGGCAATTTCCGGTGAAGCTGCAGCCAGGGTGGTTAAATGGATATGGATATGCAGTATCGGTGTTCTATGGAGATATTCTATTATATTTTCCTGCATTTTTACGTGTATTAGGGTTTACGTTATCAGAAGTTTTTAAAGCATATGCTTTTAGTATTAACATTGCAACTGTTTTGGTTGCATACTATTGTTTTCAAAACATATTTAATATTATGATTATTAGGAAATTTCGTAATAAGGCAACATATGATACAGAAAGGAAAATATAAAAATCATGTTATTTAAAGGGATTGCAAAGGGGATTCAAAAGCTAATTTATATTTGCAGTGGAATTATACTGGCTGGTCTATGTCTGATTAGTATCTTTTCAACTTGTACTATTGGTCCTAATACCTCCAAGGATGCCTATGTTTTCTATAATAGAGATTATCCGATTATCCATATACTGGCAATCATAATTCTATTGGGAGCAATATTTTTACTGAGAAGTAGGAAGAGAAGTGAATTTTATGAAAGAACGGCTTGGTGGATTCTAGCAGTGTGGGGAATTGCAGCAACGGTGTGGGTATTATTATATTTGGAGCAGCCGATGCATGATCCGGGTAATGTTCTTAAAGCAGCCAGACAAATGCGAGAGTATAATTTTTCTTCTTTTATCGGAGACGGATATCTTAATATTTGGGCAGGCAATCGAAAACTGACTCTTGTTTTTTATTTCTTATCATTTATATTCGGCATTGATAACTTTACAATACTAAGAGTATTGAATGTTGCAGCCATGTTGATAAGCTTTATACTTTTGTATAAAATAACAACATACATATGGAAAGAAAGTAAGGCAACGGCAGTAGGGCAGATGTTAATATGTGCATTATTTGTGCCTATTCTTCTCTATATGACATTTGTTTATGGGGATACCTATGGCTTTTGTCTAGCTGTTGCGGCAGTATACGCTCAAATGAAATATTTCAAAGAGCGCAAATATAGATGGATATTTTTGTCTGCTATTTTAATATCTTTAGCAGTTATAGTAAAAATGAATTATTTAATTATGATGATTGCTATCGTTATTGCCTTAATATATGATTTATTACTGCATAAGTATTGGAAAGAAACTTTAGTTTTTTTCATTGCAATTTTTATAGGCATAACAACTATCAACACCGGAATGAACGTACTCCTTGAGCGTGTAACCGGTATGGAACAGGAAGCAGGTGTGCCGTTAGAGGCGTGGGTAGCTATGGGGCTGCAGGACAGTACAGATGCGGCAGCCGCAGGACATTATAGCGGATATAATCGTGTTGTATTTTTGGAGAATAATTATAATAATCAGGAAGCAAAAGAAGCTTCAATAGAAAGTATTAAGGAATCGATTCAAACCTTAAAAAGAAATCCGGGATATACCGTATCTTTTTTCTTAAGAAAGATTGCAGCCCAATGGAATAATCCTAATTGTGGTACTCTGGTTGGGGGGCTGACGAAGCAGAATAATCTTCCGTGGATTGTTAATAGTGTGCAGACCGGAACAATGAGAATTCAACTGCAATGGTTTTTGAACATTGTTCAAACATGGATATTGTTTGGTTCTGTATGTTATATTTTCTTAAAAAGAAATAAATCAGAATATGAATGGATATTCCTTCTCATTTTCTTAGGGGGATTTCTCTTCCATTTTATATGGGAAGCCGGAAGCAGATATGCATATCCCTATTATATTATGCTTATTCCATATAGCTGCATAGGACTGGTTTCCTTAGAACGAAAAATAGAAGAATTTATAAAATTTGAAAGAAAAGAACCAAGGGCATGTCGCACCTATTACATGGCAGGTATCTGTGTATGTATACTTGCTCTTATTGGTCTTCTGCCGAGTGTTGGAATACTGAATACATTGGGAATTGTATCAGAGGAAAAAGAAACGGAACAATTAAAGCCTATTAGAAGCGGCTATTGTATGATAAGAACCAGTGACGGAAGCGAATTGTATTTAACGGAATTAGAGGGGAATATTCTGGTGATGGGTGGAGAAGAGTCCAAACAGAGGCTAAGCTTGTACCGGAGTAAGGAAACCTATGTCATACGTTTTCAACCATCCAGCAATGTATTAGAGCTTGCAGGGGGAGGTGCCGTTCACCCGTTCAATAGCCGAAATCCGTTTGAGTGGCGACTAGAAAGGGTTGATGATAATAAATATTATATTCTAATGGATGATAAAACAGCATTGAA
>CAYXCV010000106.1:0-8965 GCA_964463365.1 uncultured Kineothrix sp. | reverse complement strand
TATCTCCTATTATCACTTATTATCCAGTACTATGCAAATAGATATCCAAATTAAAGAAGGGAGCATATCCGTTTAAAGTAATATTACTTACAGTTTTATTCCACAGTTTTAAGTGCCATATCAAGTTTTACCTTTTTTACCTTTCCATACTGCTTCCAAGCAATGAATACATAGGCAAGAATACCCGCTCCAACAATCACTACATAAGCATAAGCTGGTACATAGTACGGCAACCAACCCGAAAATCCTGACATCATGACCACACACACATAACTCATAAGGTAATCTGCCAGCGGAATTGTCAATACAAGTGAAGCAATTACCACAATGGTGGTTGACATAATATACAACCCACTAATCTCATGATTTGTATAACCAAGAATCTTTGTCATGGAAATAGACTGTTCATTCTTCTCAATAATAATCTTAGACAGAAGGTATATGATTAACATAAACATCAAAATTCCAAATGCAAAGAACATGTCTAGCGCCGTACCAATAGAATCAGTAAGCTGTCTTGAAATTTTTGTCATATCATCCACAGTAATCCGAGCCGCAATATACATTTCTTCAATATCGTCAAGCTCTGTATTCCCAAAATATCCATTATAATAATCCTCTTCATAGTCGAAGATTTCATTGAAGTACTCTTGTGTCATAAATACTGCCAAACCTGCCGGATAATGATAAATTCCATCTACCTTGAAGATATGGCTCTTTTCCCCAAACTCCTGAAGTTCAAGCGTATCCCCTTCTTGTATCTTATATTTCTCTGAAAAGGAATCAGAAATGTAAACGCCGCCTCCCTCTAACTGAATATCTATGTACTCACTATTCGATACACTACCAAATAACGTAACTTCTTCTTCGTGACCATTTTCTGACACATAGTTAAGACTACCTGCACAGTATTCTTCCGCGCCCTCTATTCCCGTTTCCACAGGAGTTTTTAAAATATACTGATACTCACATATCATGTTGGAGGTAATATCCTTCTCATACTTATCCAGTAAAGCTGGAAATGCCATTCCCAACAATAGAATAATATTGGCAAAAAAAACACCCACCACAATCATAAAATAATTTGGCATATTCTGTAAAATAATCCGCAAGCGGAATCGTTTCATAATGCCAATCTTCGTACTCAGACGAATCGCTTTCTTTTTCTCTCCCTTACTCAAATCACGACGAATGAACTTCAGTGGGGAAAGTTTAAGTTTGTTAACAAGTAGCACATAGTTAATAACAATCATGAGAATCACAGGAATTATTGTTGTCTGCAAAAACGCATTGGCATTCAAAATCACCTCATAAGTTGGCAAGCAATAGCTTCCATAATACATATCCTCTGCCGCAATTCGGAAACAGGTATAGCCAAGTACATTACCAACCAGCGCGGAAAACAAGGTAATAGCTACCGGCATCGTCATATAATGACGAATCAATTCTCCCCTTGAGTAACCAGATGCCCGAAGCGTTCCAATCACAGTGGCTTCCTTGGCTATCGTGTTACTCGTAGTAATAGCAAAAATGAATGCGATAATGACTACTACAATATATAAGAACACAATAAATATGTAATAATCTTTTCCCATATCATCTCCGGTAAAGTGAATAGCAAGATTAGAATACTCCGGAATAAACTCAGTTACCATAGTGTTTTCTGTCAACACCTTCAGTACATTCTCTGCCCTATCCACAGCTTCCTGATCATTCTTCGGTGCATTGTCATACTTCCACGAATAACTGTAATTAAATCCGTCCTTTCCCAGACTCTCAAAGCTTTCATTTGTAACAATACCCACACCAAACATATTGGCATCAAACATCATATCTGAAGGGCTGGAATACAGTGCACTGTAATCAGACAACGCTACAAATCCTGTCACCTTCATATCCCTTGTACCAACCTTCAAGGTATCACCAACTGACACATCTTTGTTGTTGGCATACAGACGGTCAATGGCAATCTCATACTTCTCCTTTGGCCATTCTCCCTCCATAAGACATTCCATATTCACTTCAGAACGCTTCACAAATATGCGAATGGTACTATCAAAATCCTTGGTATCTATATCGATATAGAAGTTTTCATAAACATTAAGCTCTTCTCTCTCCAGCTTTTCAATCAGTGTAACATCTGCTTCATTCAGCAATTCAAAATTTCCATGCTCGATGTTATATTTCTCAAAGCTCTCATCGTAGGCTGCTATCATACTACCAGATGCTACAAGGAAACCAGACACAAATCCGATTACAATGGTAAAGAACAAAAAGATTACCAAATATTTTCCAAATTCACTCTTTAACTCTCTTGGCAAACGTTTTAATAGTGGATTTTTCATTATTGACACCTCCTACCAATCAAGCTCTGCTGCCGGAATCTTCACTTCATTGACATAGTCCTTGCGAATCATTCCGTCGCGAAGCTTAATCACACGGTCAGCCATATTCTTAATGGCATCATTGTGAGTTACCATTACAATGGTGTTTCCATACTTCTTGTTCACTTCTTCAATCAGCTTAAGAATTTCCTTAGATGTATTATAATCAAGGGCTCCCGTTGGCTCATCGCATAGTAAAATAGCGGGATTCTTCACAATAGCACGTCCGATTGCAGTTCTTTGCTGCTGACCTCCTGACAGTTGATTTGGCAGCTTGTGACGATGTTCATAAAGCCCTAGTGTATGTAACAATTCATCCACATCTAATGGATTATCACTCAGGTATGCACCCACTTCAATATTTTCTTTGATATTTAAATTAGGGATTAGATTATACATCTGAAAAATATATCCAAGATGCTTTCTACGATAAAGGGTAAGGGCTTTCTCACTCATTTCCCCTGTCTTTTCTCCATCGATAAAAATGTAGCCACTATCTGCCTGATCAATGCCACCGATAATGTTAAGCAACGTCGATTTGCCAGAACCAGATGGTCCTAATAATACACAGAACTGTCCTTTTATAATTTCAAGGTCAATTCCCTTCAGGACCTCTGTACGGCTTTCGCCTTCTCCAAAACTTTTTTTGATATTATTGATTTCTAAAAACATAACGCTTCCCTCCTGTGATAATGAGATAAATTGCCATGAACAACAGAAAAATCCTAACCATAACCGCCATTGTTATGAATTAGGATTTATTTATATACCAATATAAAAGACTCCATGCATAACAGTAACGATATACATGAGTCTCGCAATTTAAAACAAGCCAGATCGTAAGACCAGCATGTTGACTTGCTACGTTATAAAAACGCTTGCTACTCCCTCACAGGATTTCATTAGATACATAATACACATGAAAACTAATATTGTCAAATTATTCATCACTTATGAAAGGACGGATCTCATTGAAAAAAAGAAAATATTTCCGATAAATAAATCTCTAAAACACCATTTGACGACCTGCTAATCTCATGACGAGAATGTACGTGAATCACTTCACCGCCGTCAAGCACTGCCAGAAAACGATCCTGTTCTTTCTTTCTGACATAATCATCATCAGTGGCTTGGAACATCAAAAGCGGCGTTTGAATCTTTTTAACATTTTCCGGTTTAATTGCTTGCCTGCCGGCTAAAATGGATGCGTGCAACCAAAAATAGCTGCAACAGTTTGTTTGAAACACCTCATTATTATCGCGTAATTCACGGTAATAATTGTGGCGGGCTTCGGAATTGCCGGCACTCTGGGCAAATGGCTCGCCTTTTTGAAACTCCTGCGTGACAAAAACCCGCTCTTTTCCTTTTCCCAGCAAAATAAAAAATCGACATAGGATACGCGCCAAAAAAGGCGGCACATTTCCCAACCGGATGCCCAGCATCGGCGCATTGAGCACCGCTTTAGTAAACACTGTCGGGTGCTGTTCCAAGTACAAAGCAGCAATGCAGCCACCCATCGAATGTGCATACAAGTACAGTGATTTGCCGTTGTTCATTGGCTGAACTTTTATCGTGATAAAGCCATGCAAGTCATCGACATACTGGGAAAAATGGCGAATTGAGACAATATTTTTGTTCTCGACTTCGCGCACCGATTTCCCGTGTCCGCGATGGTCCAGGATGGCGGCCTGGTAGCCCATTTTGTGAAAATAGTAAATTAATTCATGATATTTTTCACAAGCCTCGGTAAAACCGTAGCTGATGACAATCATTCCCTTCGCATTTTCTTGTGGAAACAGTTCATAGTAGAGGCTTTCATAATATCCGTTTATCAGATATTGTTTCAGATACGGTTCAACTGTTTGCACCATTTCTGCTTGATAGTTTTCCTCCGAAATGCAGGAAATCGCTGCCTTTTGCGTCATATCTAAAAAGGAATCTTTCATATTTTCTGCCCCTTTCTGTTACAAATGCTTTAATCCTGCCATTAAGATTGCTACAAATAATTCAATCTTCCTCTGTGGTTTCACGGCATTATCGGTTCCCAGCAGTGTTCCGGCAGTCGCCTGCTTTTGCATCATACTAAAAATTCCGTTTGTCAGTGCAAAGTAAAGGTCTAAGGTTGCTTCCGTGGTGGTGATACTGCCATCTGCTTTTCCTTTTTCAATCGCATCCCAAAGACAAGGGCGGAGCAAATCAATGGCTTGCTCATACTCCTGCAAAATAACTGGATCTATCTTGCGTGATAACAAATATTCGTCGAGGTTGTGAATCAGGCGGAAGGCTTCTGTCTCCTGTTCAAAAAATTCCACGGCTCCTTGAACCAGCCATTCGACTTGCTCCATACCATTTTTATCATTAAAATCTGGTGCTGCTACCTTTTGATCAAAAAATTCTTTGCCCATACTCCAGAATTTTTTTCCGCATTCCAATGCCAGATTTTCTTTCGTCTCAAAGTGACGGTATAGCGTAGCTTCGCCGTAACCGGCAGCCCTGGCAATTTCCGTCATTGAAGTCTGACCGATTCCCTGGGTGCAAAAGCAAGTAAATGCGGCGTCAACCATATTTTGTTTACGTTGTTCAATTTCCTGCTTCCGTTCCTCTTCTCTTATTTTTTTTAAATTCATTATTATGACTCCTGAATGATTTTGTTAATTTTTCCTTCGTTGTAGAATACTAAAACGATTCCACCGATCAATGCCAATGCGGCCTTCGCGATTTTCACCGGTTTGCTTCGAGTCTGATTGTGAAATGTCGGCAATCATTGCTTGTGGTAAGATACCAAAAATCGCCATTGGGAATGCCGCTACAACAACCAGAATAAATCCTTGAACGGTTGCTGGGATTCCTAATCCGGATCCCATAAATGCGGTGTATGCAAAGGCAATCGCAAAGATAAAAAAGGCCCCCAGTACCAATTTCTTTTTGCCCATCCGTTTTGCTAAAATATTAACTGGTACATAAAATACCAAGGATAATGCGGTCATCGCGACAAAATAAACGGTTGACATGCTTTCTGGCAATTTTAGCAGTGAAGTAACGAAAAAAGGCAGACCAGTCTGGAACATTGTTAAACCAATCCAGTAAAAAATATCAGAGCCGACAAAAATTCGGAATTCTTTGTTACGGAAGGTCTTGATTAAAGAAGATAACGCATTTCCTTCGGCCGGCTGTGAAGTCACATAATCTTTTTCCTTAATCGCAAAAACCGGTACTAGCATACATACAAATGCAATACATGCCAGTAAAATAAAGGTTACTCGCATCGCTAGGATACGTCCCAGACTGCCTTCCATTGTGCCCCAAATAATTGGAGCAACATAAGCAAACGCAGTACCGATGATAAAGGTCAATGAAATCGCGGTGCTAATGTTCAAGCGTTCCTGTTGGTCGTGTCCAAGTTCAGGAATCAAGGCATTGTATGGTGTACAATATACGGTAATTGCCAAGTAATAGCACATAACAAAAACAAATATCCATACGCCGTTGATGGCGCTAATCTTGCCTACCGGTGCGCAGAATACCAAAACGGTCGAGACTGCTAGCGGCAACGCTGCCCATTTCATAAATGGAATTCTTCTTCCTTGCTTGGATTTGCAACGATCGGATAGTGATGCAATCCATGGATCGGTAACGGCATCAAAAAGTCTACCTAAGGCTGTAATTCCACCAATGATTGTGAATACCCCAAATATCACGCGTCCTTGTGGAATAAAAAGTGTCTGGCCGCTGGCCTGTGCTGCTGCATCCGGCTGGTAAAAATAAACTAACCAGTTGGCGATTAAACCCGAGAGCATTGCCCAGCCAAATTGTCCGATGGCGAAAAGCCACATTTTCTTTGTTGATAGTTTCTTCATAAAAAATCCCTCCCATAATGATAGTCGCTCTATCTATGTGATAGTGTTGCTATCATTATAGATTCAATTGGTATTTTTTGCAAGAAAAAGAGCAGTACCATTAGAATCCCCTCCTTCCTACTATTTTTGCATAATAAAAGACCTCCACTCCAAAGAATGAAAGTCCCTATCGCAAATATACTATTCAATTATTACTGGCCAAATTTTATTATCAAAAACCTCTTTCTTTTTTCCTGCAACAAGCCAGAGCGCTTTAGCAATTTTTCTTGGTAATTCTATCTCTCCATCTTTTGCCTTTGTTATGATATCTACAATTCTAATACAGGTAATATCATCCATACCCGTATTCAATTGTTTATCAATGATTGGCTGCAAATCCTTTTCATCTGTAGCAAACACTGGAATCCCTGTAGCCTTGGCATATGCAAGTGAACACATCTCACCTTTATTCTTATTAGGTCTCGTCGGATCAAGCATTACCTTTTCAAGATTATTGTAAGCAGCATCGTATGTTGCTCTTACTTTGCTCTCCAAACCACTTTCATTCACGAGGATTACTTTTCCTTCAGAAATCAAATCTTTTAATTGTTTCACTGCACTGGTTGGCATCATTACCTCACCATATGCATGTGTGTGCATATTTATTTTCTCGGATATCAGTGGGAGTACATCATACAAGTATGTATATTTATTGCTTCCCCCCAGTTTTATACACAAATCTGCGTCGATGATTATTTTATCTACCATACTCATTCCTTCATGATGCTGTCTAATTCATCATCAGAAGGAAATTCGTAGGCAGCCTTTTTTTCAATTCCCAGATCCTCCGGTTTCAAATTACTGATTCCTAATAAATACTCTAATTTTTCATAAGTAATATACCCTGATTCACATGCTGTAACAGCTAATTCAACCAGATTATCCATAGCAACACGGTCATCTGATTTCTGGGATGATATGGAAAATCTATTTTTATACTTTTCAACAGCATCTTCTGTTTTTGAAAGAAATTCAGTTACTTCTGAGTTCTCGATGACCCCGATTTCTCCCAAACGTTTTACCATCGTTCGATATGGTACAGTAAAGAGCTCTGCCAATTGCAAAACGCTTTTTATCGTAAACTTTCTGATCTTGTATAAATCAATTTCCTGTCTCAATAAAACTTCATCAACAAGAAACTCTGCAGCAAATCTGTTTGCTTTCTTCTCACTTGTTTTTTTATCTTGTTCATTGAGCAAATCCGATGGTAGCATATCTGGTTTTTGTTCATACCAAATATGATATAATTCATGTGCTGCCGCAAACACCTGGCAGTCAACTGGGATAGATGAATTTATTGCAACAAAAGGTCTTTCTAGGGAAGAGTCATTTTTTGAGCCACTGATTCTAGTAAATCCCCAAGGCGCATCTATTCCCAATGGGTAATAAATAACTCTTGCGTATATTCCAAGTATTGAAAAAATCTGTGTTCCAATAATATCACCGATTTTTCTGCACAATCCCAACTTTTCTTTTGCTAGATTCTTTATTTCATTAACTTCAAATTCGTTTAAATCATTAGTCATTCAGCAGATCCTCCAACATATGAATCTCATCAATTGCAGTTCTGATTAGATTAACACGTTCTCTAGTAATTTCATCATGAACATCTCCCATAAAACTTAAGCTATCAATCGTAACAGGTTCTGCTCCTACTGTAAGTAATGCATCTGTAGATGTATTAAAAACTCCTGCAATTCTTGCAAGTTCATTTACATTTATTGCTTTACTTCCTTTAATGATCTTATTCATAACTTGCTTTGAAATCCCTAGTGCATCTGCCAAACTCTGCTGTGTCATTTCCTTTTCATCAAGTTTATTCTGTATATTAGCTCCTACCTGAGCAAAATCCATTGCATACATGTTATCATCCTCCTCTTCTTGGATATTCAGTATAACACTGCTGCCTTTCTAAGTCAATGAATTGTTTACTATGCACTCATCAACTCGCATTTTTTGTTTACGCTCAATTATATTATATACAGAATATTTGAAATAGATACCCTCCATCTCTCATTTCGCGATTTTTCACGCAAGACGCTTGCTGTTCTTATCTCTGCCATACTTCTCGTAATTGCTATTCACTTTGGTCGCATGTTCCCCACAGTATCTGCCATACACTAACTGATTACATCCTGGATAAGCACAGGGATGTTTCGGTTTTCTTGGCATCTGCTTCACCTCAATTTTTTGCATAAGAAAAGCCCTGCAGATTTCTACACAAGGCTATCTTTGTCATTCACTTTTGACAATATCATAATACCATATAAGCCTGTGACATGCTGTGACAAAGTGTGCCAACATCTATTCCGGTACAATAAAATTTCTCAATGCTGATGAATGAATACGATGTACTGTTCTGTAAGACACATTCAAGTCAATCGCGTTATCCTCCCAGCTCTGGTTCTTAAGATAACGATACTTAAGAAGCAATCTCTCATCCACATTCTCCATCTGATCTATAGCAGCATCAATTTCTGCTTTCAAATCAACCAGTTTATCTATCTTCTCACTTATCTTCTGCTCACGTTCCCATATCTTCTCAATAGTCTTAACAAAAGGTGCCTCAATATTTCTATTTGGATTGCTTCCAATATGCTCACCATAGCAACATCCCTGTACTTGACCTCGCATCATCTTGTTGTCCGTCAAATTAGAAGCTCCAGTTAGATGCAATTTATTTTA
>CAYXCV010000105.1:0-9198 GCA_964463365.1 uncultured Kineothrix sp. | reverse complement strand
TTACCTGAGCTATAATATTATTACCGTAAGAGACCAAATCACACTCAAGTGGTAAGGGCAAATATTTCCTCGCCTTAACATTTTCTTTTGATAGTACTATTACATTTGTATCTTCCCTAAAATCCTCTGCATCACAATTACAATCATAGGCTGATTGCTGCAACGCTATATTTAATAATTCCTGATTTGTCATATTGATTAGCCATCCTTTATTTAAGTTAAATGCCCAGCTAACTGCCGTTGGAATTAATCGAAAGTGTTTTGTTAATATATAACATACATCAAGTACTATAGTCTTCTATCTCGTTAATAATTATAAAATTATGAGCCAATACCTAATGTACCGACTCATTATTATGTAATTTCATTTTTCTTACAATACACTGATATTTTTCAGGCAAATAATAATTGCAAACCTATTACAAATTTGTCGCTCCAGCCATAGGAAAATGAAAGGTTTCTATTAAGAACTTTACTTATATCTTAAAGTTTTCTATATTATATTTTATGGTTTCCTAATAATTGTATATGCCGAAGATAGGTATAGGCCTCATCTATAGTCAAACACTGGCCATTAATAACTGGCAAGTAGACATCTATATTTGCAAAAGAAATATATCGACTACTATGCTTTCGTATTGTAGGTATATTATCAATTCTCAATTTATAACGCTTTATTGTCTGAAACATCAAGTAAAATCGAAGAATATCATAATCATCACAAGGTCTCATGCTATCAATTAAATGAGTCATGTCATTATAAACATACCCTGTCACTAGCGCCGATATAACAAAAGCTTTAATATTTATAAAATTATTTTCACGGATAGATTTTTCCAATAGAGCAATCGAAGTATACACTGCATGTATAGTCTTTCCACTTAATTCATTTAATAGCTTATAACCTATATAAGTATTTATCTCATATCCCTTTATTATCTCTTTAACAGTACGTAAATATTTATAAGGCTCTGAAGCAAGCTGTGCAAAAATTTCTTTATTCTTCGAACATCTTTTAAAACCACGTTGTTCTACCTTATTAACTAGAATTATATCCGCACCTTTATCTTGTACTTTTGTTAAAGAAAAAAATTGTCTTAAAGGGCTAATATCTAATAAATCTGAACACAAATTATTATTTATCTTCAGCAATATTCCAAATGAGCTTATATCATATTGCTTCATATCATATAATAAACTACATTCCTCCAGTACACTATTATCTATATTATCATATCCTCTTTGTGATGATATATGATTGTCTTTCTTCTGCTTCTCTTTATGCGTATGCCCAAATATTTTCCAGCAATTAATATTGTTATTCAAATTTGTTTCAGAACTCCACCAACATTCTTCAGCTTTTCTGGAAAAATCCATCATTGGAAAATGAGTTAATATTATTGTTTTGTCCTCCATACGCAATGTTTCATTTGCATAATTAATCCAACTATCATGCATTGCGATAATCTGTTTAGGACAAAATCCTTTTACGTTACCTACATCTGGCAACTCCATAAAACTATTCAGGTTAACTCTTTTATTTTTCCTTCGAAAACTTGTCCACCCCGTATCCCCAATAAAACATATTCCATTTATATAATATTTAAGTCCATTAGTTAAAAATCTAAAAAATTTATAGTCTTTAGTTGTTTCTTCAAATATTTGTATTATTTCATCATAAGATTTTGTGCCGTCATTCCAGTAGTCATGATTTCCTAGAACATAAAATCCATTAATTTGCTGTTGTTCCAGTTCTCTAATAAATGCCAGTGTTTTCTGGTAATTATTAAAGCAATCGCCAGCAATACATAATAAAGAATGATTATAGTTTTCTTTTATAAAATCTATAAAATCTTTAGTTTTCTTTTCACTCTGTTCTATACAGTATTTACCATCTGTAAAGTCAAAATGAAGGTCCGAAATAAAAGCTATTGTGGATATAATAGAGTTCTCTATTATAGTATTTTTATTGTTTGAAACTATTTCATCCATTTTTACCTCTGCTTTTCTAATAAAACCTAGATTTCAAAATAGAAACTATGCCATATCACTAATAGCCTTCTCCAAGGCACTTTCTAATCATAATATATCTGTTATTAGTTTTGACGTCTATTAAATATTGTAACATTTTAAATATTTTATCATAGTAATACTAAGTTTATTATAGGCACCATTTGCCATATAAAGTACATTATCAAACTCTCAAACATTATTTTTTCTCTATTTCATTCAAACCTACATTTGCTCATTCAGTTATTTCTTCACTACTTACCTATTTGAATCAAAGTCGTCCATTTTTCTTTTTTATTTAACATATATTTTCCGAATATTCTTTTTTTATATAATTATGATTATTGTATCGCTAAATTGTAATATTAGCAACCAAATTTCGATTTTTAAATATGGTTTAGTGGAAAATAAAATAATTTTATATTTTAAAATTGTGTAACATTTATAATCGCTTGATTGACATAAAACTATTTTTTAATTTATAATGATTTTGTTAGCAGTTATCATAAAAAATATGTTGATAACTTCAAGTAACATTGTACAATAATATCAATTAAAAGCGTGCACTCAATGACGCAATGCACGCTTAATCTAAACTCTTTACTTATAAATTATTTAATTATTAACCGCTAAACGAATTTCCATCCTTTACATAGCTGTCAAGGGCACACAGCAGATGTCCTATAGCTATGCCTGCGTTAAAGGATGCAGCATAGTTCTGTGTGGGTGTCACTTCAAAATCAAAGTGACCAAACTGATCAGTGATTGGAGAGACAAATATGATGGGCTTATTGGTGCTAAGCTTAACCACGCCGTGGGTAGTCTCTGATGAATTGCAGGGAAGTCTGGTCTCAACCTCATTATATTTCGCCATTGCCTCGTGGTCAGCCCAGTTATACTCCTCGTACTCGGTTACATTAATCACGCTTAATGCCGTAAATACGTGAGACGCTATACATGAGGGGTGATCACAGGGATTGTGAGGCGTTTTGAGGAACTTGGGCTCTACACTATTTCTGAAATCAAAATCAATAAGACTAAATAGCTTTTTATTAACATTTACCGGCAGCAAGGTATTCAAGCTTGTAGATTTGAGATTGCTCTTGGGATTGCCGGGATGACCATCAAAAAGGAAGAAGTTTCCGCCGATGACAACCGAGCCGTTACATGAGAAATCCGCGGGGTATCCCGCTGTGCTCACGCTGATTACTAAATCGGGATCGTCCTCCTCCAAAATCGAAGGCAGAATCCGATATTTCTCCGCCGAGCTTGAACCGCTCTGGGTGGCTGGGTCAGGTTCAACCTCATAGTACATCATGTCCTGGATACAACGAACCGTCACTTGTGTTGATACATCGCCTTCTTCCTTAAATAGAAAAATGGCTCTTGGCTCTTTCGTCTTCTCAGAATAACCCGGGACATACAGTTTTTCAGGATAAGGCAAATTTTGCGGTCGGATGGCATTATTCACAAGGGCACTCATCACACCATCAGTTTCCCAATTCTTATTTACTAAAACAGTTATTTTTTTCAAATAGTTCACCTCCATTATTTTTTAAACACTGAACCAGTATGTATGATTGTCAGCACGTTTGCCAGACTCTGAGATTAACCTCCTTCCCTATTGGAATTCACATAGTAAATACTACAAATAATTATAAACAAAAAAACTCTAGATAATGTCAGCTCTTACTAACATAAACTAAAGTTTATATGGGTATTATATTATGCCTTTATAAAATTGTTTTCCCCTTTTACTTTTCATCTATTAGTAAAAATACGTTTCTAACATCACTTTTCTACAATTAATAATATCACATTTGAGCAATAAAAAACAGTTCGATTGACGTAAATCTTTTTTAAGTTTATACTAAAATACAGAAGTGTTACAACTGATATAACGCATTGGCATGGGTGGTTTAACCTGAGGCGTTAATTATTATATAGAGGATAATGTGAATTGTGAAGGATGAAATTTTATATCAAAATAAACAGAGTTGGGACACTATGGCAGACACATGGTTTGGCTCTACGGCATTACCAACTTATGGTTGTTCTGCTCCGAGTGAAGAAGATCTTAGACTATTTCCTAATCTTAAGGGTAAAAGGGTGCTTGATATTGGGTGTGGAAGCGGTCATTCCTTAAAATGGTGTGGAGATAACGGTGCATCAGAGCTTTGGGGTCTTGATTTTTCGTCTAAACAGATTGAAAATGCTGAAAAATATCTTGTCAAAAACGAGTATGCTCCACGCCTATTTAACTCTCCTATGGAAATTGATTGTGGTTTACCAAAAGAATATTTTGATGTTGTATATTCAATTTATGCATTAGGTTGGACAACTGACCTGCAGATAACTATATATAATATATCATCGTATGTGAAGCAAGGCGGTGTTTTTATATTTTCATGGGATCACCCTCTTATGCGATGCATCGAACCGCAAGATGGTAAGTATGTTTTTGAAGACTGTTATCTTGAAGATAATGTTTTTTCTTATATTCAGCGCGGCAATCCTGTCACAATGCAAAAATATAAAATGTCAAGTTGGATAAATGCGCTCGCCAATGCAGGATTCATGATTGAGCAGCTCGTTGAAGAAACTAATAAAGATATTATACTTCAGGAGTATGAATTTACTTCTGATTATTATTCCCTTAATAAAGCTAAGAAATTTCCCTTGTCGTTTATTATAAAAGCAATAAAAATATAATTTGGAAAGAGGTAGTGTTATTGCTCAATAAAAGCGTGCACTTTATGAATGATGCACGCTTAATCTAAAGTCTTTAATTAATCTGGTTAGCTTTCTGCTTTTCCTTTAACTTCTTTTCCCGTTTGAGTTTATCTGCCTGGGCTTTTCTCTTTTTAACAAGCTCTGCCTTATGCATCGAACGAATCTCTTCTTCCTTTTCCTTACGAATAGATTCTCTCTTTTCTCTTTCTGCCCTCACTTTATTCTGTTTCTCTGATAAATCAAACATTACAGATATCTCGACGTCTTTTTCCAATGCTTTTAGATGTTTTTCAAATGCTTCAGGATATACAAAATAACACACTTTTTTATTGTTATCAAAAGACACTTTCAAGTAATGTCCTGAAATGTCAACTACTTTTCCTGTACCAAATTTTACGTGAGATACCATGGTTTCAATCAACTTTTCTGAATTTATCATTTCAATCACTCCATTTCAAATGTATCATTTGTTGTTGTCGCTCCATCCAATTTTAAATGATAATGTTCTCTTACTTTTCTCTCCACTTCATTCATTACATCCGGATGCTCTTCTAAGTAAGCCTTGGCCGCTTCTCTGCCTTGGCCAATCTTTGCTCCATCGTAAGAATACCAGGCACCGCTCTTTACTACAGCATTTATTTCGGCTGCCAAATCCACAATATCACCTGCTTTAGAAATTCCTTTACCATAAATAATGTCAAATTCTGCTTCTTTAAATGGGGGAGCAATCTTGTTCTTAACAACCCTCACTCTGGTTCTATTGCCAATACGTTCCCCGCCCTGCTTAATCTGCTCAATTCTTCGTACATCGAGACGGACCGAGGCATAGAACTTTAAAGCTTTTCCTCCCGTTGTTACTTCAGGATTACCAAACATAATCCCAATTTTTTCACGAAGTTGATTAATAAAAATAACAATACACTTTGATTTACTGACAACAGGAGTAAGCTTTCTCATTGCCTGTGACATCAATCGGGCCTGCAATCCCATATGCACATCTCCCATTTCACCATCTATTTCTGCTTTTGGAACAAGTGCCGCCACTGAATCAATTACCACAATTTCAACTGCTCCGGAACGTACTAAAGTCTCTGCAATCTCTAACGCCTGCTCTCCACAGTCCGGCTGGGAAATATATAATTCATCAATATCTACACCAATGTTTTTTGCGTAAACAGGATCAAGGGCATGTTCTGCATCAATAAATGCTGCAATCCCTCCACGTTTTTGAACCTCTGCCACCATATGAAGTGACACCGTCGTTTTACCACTTGACTCTGGTCCGTAGATTTCAACAACTCTGCCCCTTGGAATTCCGCCAATCCCTAATGCAATATCCAAGCTTAATGCCCCTGTTGGAACCATTTCTACTTCTCCGCTATTTCCTAAATCACCAAGACGCATAACAGAACCTTTTCCAAAATCTTTCTCAATCTTTAATAATGCTACATCCAATGCCTTTTGCTTTCCTTCATTCATTTTTTCACCTGTCCACTTTTTTATAAATAAAAAGAACCTATCCACATTCGGCGAATCCAAGTGTGAACAAGTCCTCGTATACACAATGTAGCTAAACCCTTTAACTACAATGATTACCAGAAGTATTATCTTCTTTATAATTATAACACTTTTAATTTTTTTGTGTAAGTTTAAAATTAATAATTTTTTAATACAAATTTATTCTATTAAGTTAAGTAAGACATTACCTCTAACAAAGATGGCAGAATTGCTTCTGTCATTTTTTGAAATCTCTCTTCCGGTTTTTTCATATCAGGTATACAAATTACAGGTATATGAGCAGAAAAAGCTGCTTGTATTCCAGCTTCACTGTCCTCTAATACAAAACAATCTTCTGGTCTCATCTTTGCTTTTTCACATGCTTTCAGAAAAATATCAGGATTGGGTTTCCCCTTTTTCACTTCCGCACCAAATACCATCTCATCAAAATAACTCTCAATGTTATGTTGTATCAGAGCGAATAGTGCCCTTTCCTTTGTGCTGGAAGTAGCCAAAACAATCTTGTATTTACTTTTCTTTAAATACTTCAGTAATTCTATGGCACCTGATTTTAATGTAACTCCCTTTATAAAATACTCTTTTTCCTTTGATAATACAAAATCTAATCCTTCCTGCACAGTTATAGGAAGTTGAAATCTCTCTATGATAGCAGCCATATTCCCTAATGCTGTTTTTCCGCTATAGTTTTGGGCATAATCCTCTACGGTAAAAGAATACCCATATTGGCCTAACAAATCCTGATACAATTGATATGAAATCACTTCACTATCAATCAGCAACCCATCCAAATCAAAAATAATTGTTCTTTTCATCCTCTTCTTTGCCTCCTTTATTCACCAATGCTATATACTTCGATATTTTCCTGTAATAACTCTTCCAGTCTTTCTATACTATTTTCCTTCGACAGCCCTCCGGGAGTTATGTATAGAGCAGCGGATTCATTTAAAGCTACTGTCACATAGTTATGGGAAATAATTTTGGCATCATAGGTGATACCAACCATTTTAGAAAATTTAAAATTAGGATAACAGGGACTGATACCAATCATATCAAATGCCTCAGATTTTTCGGCTTCTTTTATAAAGTTATTGCTGATAGGAACAAATGTATATCCATCATGCAATAAAGTTATGCCATTGTGTATTCCACACTCTATATCTCTTTCTGAATCATAAAAGTATACATAACAGTCTCTTAGATATTGAAAATGTTCCAGTACCCGAATTCCTATATCAAAAGGAATGGTAACACCGAATAATTGATGACCTGTATTATCAATAATTTGAGAACCATTATTTGTAATCAGATAATCGTAAGGTATTTCATACTGTTTCATAAGCGAGTATGCATCCTGCTTATTTCTTTCCGTACAAATAACAATATAATGACCGGACTCTTGTACTTTATATAACATATCTAAACTTTTATCAACGCCTGCTTTATTTCTTCTAACAATGGTTTCATCAAGATCACTAAATACAATTCGTCTCATGGGTCGCTCCTTCCTAGGGCCTTTTCTCTCAAGAAAACCCTAACAAATTAAAGACATTACACATGAAAAATAAATTTAAATTCTTATTTTAATTATATTAGAAAAAAACCATTGCTGCATTCACTAAAGCGTCGTATACTATAACAAAAACGACAAGGAAGTATTTTATGATAAAAAACAACAATTCAGTATTTACGGACTGCCATGGAAAGGAATTGCAAGAAGAAGGCTTGCAATTGTTCAATTTGATTGCTTATGAAGCAGATATTCACAATTATATTGCTGATTGTATCCCCTCTCATTGGCACAGGGAATTAGAGGTCTTTCTATTAATAAACGGTAGTGTGGACATTCAGATTGGGGACAATACTTATAAGATTGAAGCGGGGGAAGGCTGTTTTATCAATTCCGGCGTTTTACATTCTTTTACAGGGATTGTAGCTTCTCCGTGCATCTATCATTCCTTTGTGTTTGATTCCGGTATTGTGGGTGGAGCACCCGGAAGTGTTTTTGATACTATGTATGTTCGGCCATTAATGGATGCGGGACCTGATTTTATGAAGTTTAAAAAAGAATCCGGCGATGATACATTTTTTCAACAATTTGAACTCGCTTTTACTGCCTGTGCGGAAGAAAAAACCGGATATGAGTTTCAGGTTCGGGAAGCATTATCAAATATATTACTTTATACAAAGGAAAAGAGTCCGATTCTGTCATCTCGGAAAATGCCGACTCTTCAAGAATCCCGTATGAAGCAAATGATTGAATGGATTGATTTAAACCTAAAAAATGCGATGACAGTAAAGCAAATTGCAGATACGGCAAGTGTCTGCTCCAGAGAGTGTCAACGCATTTTTATTAAATATTTACATTATAGTCCCATGGAATATGTTCAGCGTAGACGAATTTTTGTAGCTGCAGAACAGCTTTCAACTACGGACACTCCTGTCATCGACATCGCATTGGATTGTGGGTTTTCCAGTCCCAGCTATTTTACGAAAAAATTCAAAGCATTGGTTGGCAGTACGCCTTCCGAATATCGTAATGCTATTCAAGAAACTCAAAATTCGTAATAAAATATTTACTGGCTATGAATCATACTTTTTCACAAAACCAAATCCCAAGGGATAGGGACCTGCATGGGTTCCCACCGTAGAACCGATCTGCCATACCGGTACATCTCCTTGAAGGTCAAATGCCTCCTTCAACTGCTGTGCCAGTTCATCGGCCTCAACAGGATCCACTCCTTTTCCAACACCAAAGCTGTAATCATTGGGATTCTCACCGGCTTTTTTAAAATAATCTCCTGCATTAATCAAAAGTCTCTTTAATGCCTTATTTTTATTTCTTGCAATGCCATTTGAAAAAATCTCTCCATCTATCATAACGATTAATGGCTTAATTCCCAGTACGGATGCCGCATAATATGCCACATTACCAATGCG
>CAYXCV010000104.1:2890-9223 GCA_964463365.1 uncultured Kineothrix sp. | reverse complement strand
CAGATAGAAACTATCAATAGAGAGTAACACACGAAAGATATACATTTGGAGGCAATGGTGAAATGAGCAGATTTAAGCTTTGTACTGGCTTACAAGATGAAGTAAATAGAAAAATTGTAGCAATATTAGGCATCATTATTGGTATTATATATTTTATCTTTACGATATTATTAATTATATCAGGAACAAATATTTGGCTGACAGCCTTTGAAATCATTACCATGATTGCTGGATTTCTAATGGTTTCTATCATAATGGTTCTGCCGTTTTATCAAAAAGCAGGTACAAAACAGTTATCTGTTATTTTTGCAAGTGTTTGCATGATTTTAACCAATGTAGCGCATTTTGTAAATTTAGTAGTTATTACACCATTATTAAAAAAAGGGATTGATATACCGGAATATTTACAAATTGGGGTTTGGCCATCCGTAGAAATGGCGGTTGACTATTTAGGCTGGGGACTGTTTATGGGGCTTGCTTTCATATGTTCTTGGCTTGCTATAGCAAAAAACAATGTTACTAAAAAGATTAGAATTATGTTATTGCTAAGTGGTATTCTGTGTTTCATTGGCTTCTTCGGTACAATTCTAATAAACGAAAATATGTGGTATATTGCGCCAATGGGTTATGGAGTAGGGAATTTATTTATATGCATTGAGTTATTGATGATAGACAGGAAAAAGTTATTGGTCGGAGGATGAAGTTTGAAAAAACCCCTTTGTATTATTTTATTTTTATCTTTATTATTAGTTATTGCGACTTGCCAAAAAGCTTCGAGCAGTATTGTTGATGAAAAATCTAATATCATGGATTTTGAATTTCAGGATTTAGCTGAGTTAGAATTTCGCTTTTCAAGTGGAGCCGGAGCTTGGAGTACTATCGTAAAAATACAGTCTGATGGCACATTTAATGGCCATTATAATGATAGGGATGCAGGAGTTGCAGATACTGATTATCCATATGGTACAGAATATGAATGTTACTTTAATGGGAATTTCACATCACTAAAGAAAATTAGTGATTATGAGTATTCAATGAAATGCGAATCATTAACGATAGAAGGTGTAGTTGGTCAAGAGGAGATAAAAAACGGTGTAAGAATTATAACATCTGAACCATATGGATTTGATAATGCAAATGAATTTTTAATATATCTGCCGGGGATAAAACTAAATCAATTACCCGATATATTTTTGGGGTGGGTTCATATTAACCCTGAAAGTATTGATTCAGAGAGTATGGATGTGCTTACTTTTTATGGATTATATAATGTTGGAGGGGAACAGGGGTTTAACTCTTATGAAAAATAGGTATAATTTACACTATTGCCATGTATTCGAGCACTGGCTCAATATGGCGGATAAACGACCAAAGAGACTGCCAACCTAATACTATTTTTCTTTAGTGTTTATGTGATAGAGAAAAATCAAGAAATAAATTTATTAAGTAGAGAGAAGAATACATTAGAAAATCAGATGAAAGATATAGATGAACTTTATATATTTTTAAAAAATATGAGCGAAGAACACTTTTTACTTACGCAACTTTGTAATAATAATAATATTAGTAATTTAGATAATAATATTTTAATGAAAGATGATTATATTAAAAAATTAGATAATATTAAAATATTACAATTAAAAGGAGTCATATATCTCAAAATTGCTACTGCAATAAATAATCAAATCAATATAACATTAGAAGTACAAAATGAAATTACAAAAATCTCTATGCAAGTATATGATATTGTAGTAATCGTAGGAAATCTAATTGATTATGCTATTGAGGAAGCAAAAAAGACTGAGGATAAAGAAGTAACTATATCATTAGCCAGTTTTGCAGAATATGTAAAGATTTCTATCTCAAATTCATCATTAGAAACAGATGGTAATTTTGAGTCATATAATAATAATGTTAATATGCCACAAAATAAGATGACTAAGATACTAAATAAATACACTAATATTATGACATCAATTAGTTGTCAAAACTATATATTTACAAATACTTTAGAAATTAGTAAAGTCTACACATATAATAAAATAATATTGTCCGACATTTAGTGCGAAAGCTGTGGTGTGGAACTTACTGAATTTAGAAAATGGAGGTAATTAAATATGAGAAAGAATTTTGGAGCAAAAGCATATACCTATCCACAACCGGTATTTATTATTGCCACTTACGATAACGATGGAATTCCCAATGCTATGAATGCTGCGTGGGGTGGTATCAGTGATTATACACAGTTGTCTTTGTGCTTGAGCGCAGGACATAAAACGGTTAAGAATATACTTGCCCGAGGAGCATTTACAGTGAGTATGGCTGATGAAGCTCACGTAGTGGCTTGCGATTATGTGGGACTTGAATCTGGTAATAATGTGAAAAACAAGTTTGAAAAGGCTGGTTTCCATGCTACAAAAGCTGAATTTGTAGATGCACCACTAATTAATGAGCTTCCTATGGCAGTTGAGTGTAAACTGGTAAGCTTTGATGAAGAATCCGATCGTTTAGTTGGTGAGATTATTAATGTCAGTGCCGATGAGAGTATTCTAGACGAGAACGGTATGATTGATCCATCCAAATTTAATCCAATCATTTTTGACCCGATAAATAATGCATATTTAAAAGTTGGTGAGAAGGTAGGCAATGCTTTTAAAGATGGATTGGCGTTGAAATAATAAGCTGTCCATTTCTGGGATGAGCATCTTGGAGGTTAATTATGAGATTTAAAAAGGCAATCAAACTTGCATTTAGTGCTTTTGCATTAATGATAATTGGTGTAAACGTTGGATTTTTTATTTATGTATCAAAATATTATAAAGCGGATGATTCAACCATCGAAGCAATTAATGACGCTGACACAGTGGAATATCATAATAACTATATGGTATTTAGTCCTTCCTATCAAACAGATAAGGCACTAATTTTTTATCCTGGCGGTAAAGTTGAATATCTTGCATACTTTCCGCTTCTTGAAAGGCTCAGCCAGGAGGGAATTACCTGTATAATTGCCAAAATGCCGTTTAATCTTGCAGTTTTTAACAAGAATGCGGCGGATAAGATAATTAATGATTACCCAGGGATTGATCAATGGTATATTGGCGGGCATTCCTTGGGTGGGGCAATGGCCAGCAGCTATGCCTCCGAACACAAAGATAAAATAGATGGTATTATTCTGCTTGGCGCGTATATTTACGGTGATTACTCCAAGGATAAAACAATAACAATTTATGGTTCAAAGGATCAAATCCTTGATCAATCAAAAGTAAATTATACTGAAAATGTTTTTGTTATTGAAGGAGGTAATCATGGACAGTTTGGCAATTACGGTCTGCAAAAGGGCGATGGAATTGCCACTATTTCCAATGAAGAACAACAGGAGATATCGGTACAATATATCACAAGTTTTATTAATGAAGTCAAATGAGACCGTTGTTAAGTCTCTGAAAGTTTTCTTTTAACTAACTCCATTGCTTCCTTACCACTCATGTGGTCAATTGTCAGCTCTATCATGCAAAGGTTATTGTAATCCTTATCAATGGCCTGCATTTGATGACTTTTTTCCATATCAGGAGAATATTTAACAGTTAAAATTTCTATAGCTTTTCTTTTTTCAGAGTTATCTTCTAAGATACGAGCTTTGCCAAATACAATTACACTACGAAAATGACTGGTATATGTGTTTTGAATAATCTCATCCTTATCTATTACACAAAAGGAAACTTTCTCATTTTTAGCAATAGCATCTAATTTGTGACCTGTTTTAGCACAGTGAAAGAATATCTTATTGTCATGATAGACATAACTGAGCGGAACAGCGTAGGGATAACCATCATCCCCGGATACAGCCATTACACCTGATGTTCCACGCTCCAGAACCTGTATATTTTCTTCCAATGATAAAATTTGTTTTTTTCTACGCATTTCTCTAAACATATAAGCACCTCTTTCATATCTACTCGTCCCATTGATAGGATCTTATATTTACATGGTATTCATCTTTGAATGTAACTCCTTCATCCAATAAAAGGGATCTTTGCTCGTGCCATCCCGGAACCAGCCTTCCTGCGTGATTAACTACACGATGACAGGGATAGCTGCCATAATACTCTGACATACTAAGGACTTTTCCGACAAGCCTTGCATTTTTTTTTCTGCCAATAAGGCGGGCTATTTGTCCGTAAGTTGCCACGTTCCCTTCGGGGATTTCTTCTACTACCGATAAAATTTCATAAATTAAAGATTCATCCAAAATCTTTTTCATATTGCTCCTATACTTGTCACCATTGATGAAAACCTTTGTAAGATGCGGAATTTTCTAAATATTTGTGATAATACCATACTGCAAGACAAATAATATGTCAATATAATGACAAATAGTTTGATCTATTAAACTGTAAATTGTTTATTCTATTATGTGTAAAATGAAGATATTGCTGGATTTATATTTTAATAGTAAAGTAGAAAAGAGAACTACCTATAAATATAAACAGGAGGGCTGACAATTGACGCGAATATTTTTAGTTGAGGATGATAAGGCAATAGCCAAAAACCTTGTACTTTTGCTCCGCGCAGAAGGCTTTACAGTTACCCATGCCTCCACCCAGGGTGAAGCTCTAACCGTACTTGCTGGGAATAAATTTGACTTAGCACTTGTTGACGTTTCTTTGCCAGACGGAAATGGATTTACAGTTTGCGCGGAAATAAAAGAAACCGGGGATATTCCGGTTATCTTTCTGACGGCTTCCGGCGATGAGGCCAGTGTTGTCACCGGCCTGAACATGGGCGCGGATGACTATATCACCAAGCCTTTTCGTCCCCGTGAGTTGATTGCGCGAATTAAAACTGCCCTGCGAAAAAGCGGACGTCCCGGGACGGCTTTTGAAATCTGCGGGCTTCATGTGGATACGGCAAGTGGTATTGTGAAAAAAAACGGCAGCGAAGTTTTTTTATCAGCATTGGAATACCGCTTATTACTGGTGTTTATCAGCAATCCTAAAAGCATTATCACCAGGGGCAGGCTGCTTGACGAATTGTGGGACGCAGCGGGCGAGTTTGTTAATGACAATACATTGACCGTGTACATCAAACGCTTGGGGGAGAAGATAGAAAACGATCCGGCAAACCCGCAAATAATTTTGACCGTTCGCGGAACAGGGTATAGATTGGGGGACGAGTATGCTTCGGAATAGAGAGTTTCGGCAGTTTGCCATATTGTTCTCCATAATAGCCATCATCTCTGTAATATTGGGATTTACAATTAATGTGACGGCAGGAATCGTTACTGTTGTTTCTGCTGCTGCCTTTGGTATATCATTTTTCGTGTATACCAAAGCCAGGTATAGAAGCATTGCGCGGATTTCAGATCAAATCGATCTTGTGCTTCATAATGCAGAACGTATTTATATAAACGAATTGGAGGAGGGCGAGCTTTCTATCCTGAACAGTGAGATAACGAAAATGACGCTGCGCATTCGAGAGCAAAACAATGCACTGAAAAAAGAAAAAGTACATCTAGCCGATTCTTTGGCTGACATAGCCCACCAACTTCGCACCCCGCTCACGTCTGCGAACCTCATTCTGTCATTGTTAGCAAATAACCCTGAAGAAAATGAGCGGAAAGCATTTATACGGGAAACAGAAGAACTGCTTGTGCGGATGGATTGGCTGATTACTTCCCTATTGAAATTATCTCGCTTAGATGCAGGTGTCGTGGTGTTTCAAAGCGAGTCGATCGATATCAATAACTTAATCGGCGAAGCACTTCGCCCGCTCCTAATTCCAATGGAGCTGCGTAATATTGACATACAAAAAGACATACCGAAAGGAATAATGATTCAAGGTGATATCGGCTGGCTTACGGAAGCAATTCAAAACATCCTCAAAAATTGCATGGAAAGTGTAGGGGAGAACGGAAAGATTGAGGTTGCTTGTACAGACAATCCGTTGTATACCGAGATTACGATACACGACAGCGGTGCAGGCTTTGAAAAAGAGGATTTACCTCGTCTATTTGACAGGTTTTATCGAGGGAAAAACGAAAACGCGTCAGGCTATGGGATTGGATTGTCTCTTTGCCAGATGATTATAACACGGCAGGGAGGGACGATTACTGCAAGAAATCACCCGGAGGGCGGTGCGGTTTTTGCTATTCGTTTCCCAAAGTGACGAATCTCTCACTTAAAAGTCACCGGGATGTAAGTTAAGAGCTCTATGATATGGGTATACCATAAAAAAGGAGGCTCACATTATGGAGCTATTAAAAATTGAAAATCTATGTAAGGTCTACGGCAAGGGTGAAAATAAAGTTACCGCCCTTGATCATGTTTCTCT
>CAYXCV010000104.1:0-2790 GCA_964463365.1 uncultured Kineothrix sp. | reverse complement strand
TTAGACAGCCGAAATGGACATGAAATTATCAAACTGCTGAAAGAAAGCAATAAAAAATATGGGCAGACCCTGCTCCTTGTCACTCATGACGAAAATATCGCTTTGCAGGCAGACCGAATTATCGGTATATCAGACGGTAAAGTAACGCGGGATGAGAGGGTGGTGCGTCCATGAATATTTTTAATAAAGTTACTCTGCAAAGCATGAAAAAAAGTCGCACTCGAACCATTGTTACGATTATCGGAGTTGTTTTGTCTGCCGCCATGTTTACGGCAGTCGCTACCTTTGGCACTTCCTTGTTAAATTATTTGATTAATGGCTCTATCGTAAAATACGGCGGTTGGCACGTTGAGTTTGTGGATGTTGATTCTTCTTTTATGCAGGAGAGAATCCATGACAACGAGGTTTCAGACACTGCAGCCTTTGAAAATATAGGTTATGCTACTCTTGAGGGTGGGAAAAGTCCTGAAAAGCCCTATCTTTTTATTGCCGGATTCGGCGAGGAAGCTTTTGACACCCTGCCTATAAACTTGGTTTCCGGAAGGCTGCCTGAAAATAGTGGGGAGATTCTAGTTCCGGCTCACATCGCAATAAAGGGAGGCGTTAGATTTAAAGTAGGCGACACACTTTCATTGGCTGTCGGAAGCCGCCTGGAGGGAAACAAGAATCTTAATCAACATGACCCTTATCTAACAGGAGGAGAGTTGGGAGAGGGGCAGGAAGTTCTTGTGCCACAAGCAGAGAAAACCTACAAGGTTGTGGGTATCTGCGAAAGACCCGGTTTTGAAGAACATTCTGCACCGGGTTACACTTTGATAACGAAAGCAGATTCAAAAGACCAGGGGGACAGCTTCAGTGTATTTGTTACGCTTAAGCACCCTCGTGGGGTAAAAGCTTACGCAAGCAGAATAGCCGGAGCAGGGGCTTATGTCTTAAATGATGATGTGCTGCGTTTTATGGGTGTTTCGGAAAACAAAATATTCAACGCACTTCTGTATACAGTAGGCGGCATTTTGATTGCTATAATAATGGTAGGATCGATATTCCTGATTTATAACTCCTTCAACATCTCACTGAATGAACGTATACGTCAATTTGGAATTCTCTCGTCGGTAGGTGCCACAGCAAGGCAATTGCGCAATTCAGTGTTGTTTGAGGGGCTTTGTATAGGTGCGGTAGGCATACCGATTGGCGTTCTGGTGGGCATTGTCAGTATAGGGCTTGTGATTCCCGTTGTCACCGGGAAATTTGCAAATATTTTACACAGCGCCGTACCTTTAACCTTATCGGTGTCCATTCCTGCCATTGTTGGGGCATCGGTGGTTAGTTTGATTACCATTTTGATTTCAGCTTATATCCCAGCCAGGAAAGCCGCAAACACTCCTGTTATGGAGAGTATTCGCCAGACCAACGAGGTCAAAATCGAGTCCAAAGCTGTGAAAACATCACAACTCTCACAGCGTATTTACGGTTTGGAGGGAACTCTTGCGCTCAAGAATTTTAAGAGAAACAAGAGACGCTATCGCAGTATTGTGCTATCGCTTGTTTTAAGTATCGTTTTGTTTGTATCGGGAAGTACTTTTGGAACAACTTTGAAACAGTTTTTACAACAGTTTGTCATGGACTTTGACTATGACATTGAGTTTACCACTCAAAACATGGACGAAAGCGATATGTTCTCCCTTTACGACAAGTTTAAAACCGCTGAAGGGGTTTATGAAAGCTCGTATCAAACAGTTTTGGCGTATTTATGTGCGGTTAAGGGAAACGATTTTTCAGACCGTTACCGGGAATTAACAAAATATACTTCGCCGGACGAAACCGTTTATTTACCAATAGATTTTCAGTTTATTCCTGACAGTGAATATCTGAATTTTATCAATGAGTTGGGCTTGTCCCCAGAAGAATATACCGGGCAGAAAGGGAAAATGATTGCCGTTGCCAAGAAGAGGGTGGAGCAGGAAGACGGATCCAGTGAAGTGCTTGATATGTTCTCAAGTCGTTCTATGACCCTTAGTGTCGCTCCCGAAACAGACGATAAGCCAATGATGGAGCAGGGGCAAAACATAAATATTACGTTTGTGGATACGTACCCGATAGGTCCGCCCCCAAAGGAATCTTCTGAGCAGAGACCATACGTCTTTATGGTGGTGGCTCCGTATTCCCTCAGAGATAAATTTGAAACACCGGATACCCATGCGGCTATAGGTCTGGGCTTTCAGTCAGAGAATCCGTCCCAATCGGTAACAGAGATGGAAGAGATGATACTGGGTGAGGGAATTACGTCCGCGTATACCCTATACAATGTGTATACGGTATTTGAACAAAACAGTAGTTTGACATTTGTGATTGATGTATTCACCTATGTTTTTGTCATCATGATTTCTCTGATTGCGGTTGCCAATGTGTTCAACACGATTTCCACGAATATCAGGCTGCGCCGGCGGGAGCTTGCGATGCTTCGTTCTGTGGGGATGTCCGACCGCGATTTCAATAGGATGATGAATTTCGAGTGTATCTTTTATGGCATGAGGACGTTGCTATACGGAATTCCAATAGCGGGAATCACCTCGTGGCTGATTTACGAAGGGATGATGGCAGTAGAAAAGGGCAACCTAGATTTCGTATTTCCGTGGGGCAGTATGGCAATCAGCGTATTTAGCGTACTTTTTATCGTGTTTATTACAATGCTGTATGCCACCAGCAAGATAAAAAAAGAAAATATCATTGATGCGCTTAGGGATGATATGACTTAGATTAAACATAATATAATAATGACAAAACAGTGCT
>CAYXCV010000103.1:0-9396 GCA_964463365.1 uncultured Kineothrix sp. | reverse complement strand
AGAAGAAATTCTAAGGTGCCAAAGAACGTCACCTAAGAATAACTAAATCTCACACTGAGATTTGCAGAATGGAGATTAATATGATGGATAATAGTAAAGGGAATGAATTAGTGGAAAAATATTTATATGATGTAGTGAGGCGTTTGCCTAAGAAGCAGCAGGAAGATATCAAGCAGGAGCTGCGCACTTTAATTGAAGATATGTTAGAGGAGCGGAATGATATCAATGATGATATTATCATAGAAAGTTATGAGGAGAAGGTATATTTTGTACTGAATCAGCTTGGTGATCCGGCAGTTTTGGCTAGAAGTTATAGCGGCGGTCAGGATAGCTTAATCAGCGGAGAATATTATAATAGTTATTGCTATATTTTAAAAATAGTTCTTGTATGTACATTAGTAGGACTGGTAATTTCTAATATTGTGTCAGCGATTGTTCATGTCGTAGAAAGCGAAATGGCGATAGCGAGTGCTTTTAATGATATGATAAATATTGGAATGATTCCGATGGTTCTCATTCAGGTATTTGGTTTCATTACGCTGGCATATGCCGTTATGGAGAGAAATCAGATAAGGGTAAAGGAAACTGCCGCAAAGTGGACACCTGAGAAGCTGCCGGAGATTCCGGGTAAGAAAGCAAAGGTAAGCAGAATCGAAAGCGTAGTAGGGATTGTATTTGGCGCCCTGTTTATTATTTTATTGACTTTTGCTCCTCAATTATTAGGGGCTTGGATTCAACGAGATGATAGTATCACATCCATTCCTATTTTTAACTTGTCGATATGGGGTATGGTGTTACCTTTTTTTATCATCAGTATCATGTGTGGTATGGTAGATGATTTTGTTAAATTTATGGTGGGAAGATACACCTATACTCTGATGGCGGTAACAATAATAACCGATGTGATAGGATTTGCGATATCCTTTGTTATTTTTAAATTTTTCCCAATATGGAACCCTAATTTTATTCCCGAAATACAAAAAGTGATGGGTGATAAGGTCTTAGTAGATGTTTTTCCTTATTTAAATGGTACAGATATGGCCGGCAATATCGTCAGCAATGCTTTTTTACTCTTTTTACTCTTTTGTTTTGTTCTGGACATAGGAACGACGGTTTATTATACTGTAAGATATGGAAATAAGTAAGGAGATCATCATATGATTACAGTTTGTATCAATAAACCACAATTTGAATACGATATTCTTTCCCTGGTGAAAGCGTTTTATCCGGGCGAAGAAGTGAAGGTGTATTGCTCCGGTAAAGGTAATCAAGAGGATTCGGAAGAAGTAAGAGAGCGCTTCTTCCTTGATTTTGCAGAGACTTCTATTACCATGACGGGGGATTGTATACAAAACAGCAGTAGTGAGTATGGTGTAAATAAAATAGATATACCGGAAAGAACAGAGCGACCGGAGATTAAAAATCTGCTGAAACAATTAATATATCATGTGCTTTCCAAGCATTTGAAGATCGAACTTCCCTGGGGTACCTTAACAGGAATCCGTCCCACGAAGATCCTTATGGCTATGTTGGAGGAGGGAAGAACTGATTCTGAAATTATGGATGCTATGAAAAGTACGTATTATATCAGCGAAGAAAAGGTAAGACTGAGTATTGATATTGTGAAAAGAGAAAAAGAGCTTTTGTCTACCCTTCACTATAAAGACGGCTATAGTTTGTATATTGGAATACCGTTTTGTCCTACAACTTGCCTATATTGCTCATTTACCTCTTATCCTATCGGTTTATGGAAAGATAAAGTCAGAGAATATCTGTCCGCTTTAGAAAAGGAGATGGCTTATGTGGCTGATGCCTATCAAGATAAAATACTTGATACCATTTACATTGGAGGAGGCACTCCTACTACATTGGAAGCAGAGGAACTTGAAACGCTTTTTCTTGGGATTGAAACGTATTTTGATTTGAGTCATCTGCAGGAATTTACAGTGGAGGCAGGAAGGGCGGACAGTATTACAAAAGAAAAGCTTAAAGTATTAAAAGATCATAGTGTTACTCGTATTTCTGTCAATCCTCAGACTATGAAAGAAGAAACCTTAAAGTTAATAGGCAGGCAGCATACTGTGGCGCAGGTAATAGATGCATTTGCACTGGCAAGAGAAGAAGGGTTTGATAATATTAATATGGATATTATTCTAGGCTTACCGGAGGAAACTAAAGAGGATGTGATGCAGACAATGAATGAAATATTGAAACTGCATCCAGATAGCCTAACCGTACATTCTCTAGCCATTAAGCGAGCGTCCGGACTTAGTAGCTGGATTGAAGAGAATGGTATTTCTGCTCTGAATAATACAGAGAATACGATGGAGATTGCAGCAAGTGCAGCAAGAGATATGGGAATGGAACCATATTATTTGTACCGGCAGAAGAATATGTCGGGCAATCTGGAAAATGTGGGGTATGCTAAACCGGGTAAATATGGAATATATAACATCCTAATCATGGAAGAGAAGCAGACAATCGTAGCACTGGGAGCAGGGAGTGTTACAAAGGTGGTATATCCTGAAGGCAGTATTAAAAGAACTGAAAACGTAAAGGATGTGGGACTATACATAGAACGTATTGATGAAATGATAAAAAGAAAAGAAAATGCATTATAAAAAGACAGATTTTCATCTGTCTTTTTCTCTTTAAATATCCTCTAATAATTTTTCGAATTCATCAGCCGGCATAGGTTTAAAGAAATAATACCCCTGAGCACAATCGCTGCCTTCGTCTCTGGCAAACTCTGCCTGCTCTTTCGTTTCGACTCCTTCCGAAATAACTTCAAAATTCAAATTCTTAGCCAGATGAATGATGGAGGAAATAACAGCTTTATTTTTATCATCCAGTTTATTCTGTAAAAAGAAGCTTCCATCAATTTTAAGTACATCAAGGGGGAGTGATTTCATTAAACTTAACGTGGAGAATCCTGAACCAAAATCATCCATAGAAATCTGGCAACCGACCTCTTTGAGCTGGTTTATCACTTGAATCAGCCTGTCTGTATCAGCGAAAAACACACTTTCTGTAATTTCCAGTTCAATCTGCGATGGCTCTAATTCATACTTATTCAGTAAACCGTTTACATAGACGGGCAAATCATCATGGTATAGATGCAGCCTTGATAAATTAAGGGAAATCACAGGAACGTGTTTTCCTTTATTTTTCCACTGTTGAATTAGGTGCATTGTTTTTTCATAAACTACCTTATCAATTTCAACGACATATCCGGTTTTTTCCGCAAGAGGAATAAAGGAAGCGGGAGAAATCATCTTTCCGAATATATCTAACAAGCGAACCAGTGCCTCGGCACCGACAATTTCCCCGGTTTTCAAGTCAACCTTTGGCTGGAAATATACGACATAATTTCCATACTGCATGGCATCTGTCATTTGACGCTGCATCTCCAGTTCTTCCTGCTCTTGTTTGGCATATTCTTCTGTATATATATAAATTCCGTCACATTGATAGAAGTTATCCAAAGCTTCCTTACGCGCCTTGGCAGCTTTGTCTAAAATATTGCTGATAGAAAAATCTTCAGACTGGACATCATAAATGCCGCAGAAACAACGAAGATTTATATTGGGATAGCGTTCCTGCATAATCGTGTATAATAGGACACAAGCTTGATAAATCCTGTCCTTTGCAGGAAAATCTATTTTATTTTCTAATAGGAATACGAAATCATCCCCCTTAATGCGACATATTCTCTCAGATTGTGAGGAAGACTTTTCAGCGATTTCAGCTAAGTTTTTAAGTATATCATCTCCCACAGAGAATCCATATTTGTCATTGATATGTGCAAAGTCAAGAATTCCTATATAAGCAATAGAGTAGGATTTTGATTTATCTGCGATAAGCCGTAATGCTTCTGTACGAAATTTATCATAGGAATAAATTCCGGTTAGCTGGTCTGTGGCTTTTACCCTTTCAAGAAAAGCAGTTACATCAGACCAACAAATGAGAAGCTGCTTAGGTTTGTCTTGTTGTTTACCGGAATGCGGCAGTGCTGAGGCTGCAATTGTATGCCAACGCTCTGTGGATTCAATATAAATTTCAGTGGAACTTTGGGTGCATTCCTCTGTTAGATTATTGATAGGACACTCCTTGCATGGGAAGGAATGGTTATGAATAGAACGATAACACTTTTCGCCAAGCGCAATACTTGGGAAGTAATCTGTAGCATATCTGCTTATGTAAGTTATTTCATAAGTTTTTTCATTAATAACATAGTAGGCAAGTTTCTGCATATCCATAGCAGTTCCGGTATAGAGAAGTTCAGCATCGAGTTCTTTCTCAGAACGAAAACGCAGCAGATAGTTAGCTATCATCTTCGCGATACTGGAAAGCATTGTAATCTCCGGTAAACTCATTTTCGCATTGGGAATCCAAGATTCAAGAGTTATAGTACCTTTAAGCACCGATCCATCCATTATTGGAAACTGTATCATCATAACTGGAAAATAACGCATCTTGGCTTTCATTTCATGATAATTGATAGCGGTAGAGTAGCCGTCTTCCATAATGTAATATTGTTGATTGGAAAAAAGCTTTCTTTATGTTTCCAATTGACTTCATTTGATTTGGCAATAAGGTCAGTATCATCTTTCCCATCATTTTTCTGCCATTGGATGGTTGCTATTGCTTCTTTGAATTTACGGTTATATTCAACAAGTATCAGCCGATCAAAATTAAAGTATAAGCCAATTTCGGCAAATACTCTCATAATGGCATCTAATAAGTCGGAGGATTGACTGAGGACTTCAAAGGAATAATCAAATAATTCTTTTTCCATTCGGGTTAGATCTTTGATAGAAGGAGAGGAGACTTTGTTATACCATTGTTTTCTTCTGGTTTCACCGACAGCGTTTTCAAATATCATATTTTTATGATATAAAACAAAACCATCTTTTCCTTTTCGCTTTGCCTGATATAATGCCATATCAGCATTTCTATATAAGGAATCAAAATCAGCAGCATCCTGCGGGAAGAAAGCAATGCCTATACTTAATTTAAGTGGAGTATTGTCCTTAAGTTCAATAAAGTTGCGGGTACGAGAAAGTAACCGATTGGCAATTCCGGAAGCCTCGCTTGTAGAATAATGACCGGTACAAAATACCATAAACTGATCTCCGCTGATACGTCCTACAATATCACAAGAGGAACAATTGGTATAGATGATGCTTGCAGCCGATTCTAAGATAGAATCTCCATATAGATTTCCCCATGTATCATTAATCTTAGAGAAATCATCCAAATCAATAATCATAAGAAATCCATTGGCTGTATCACCTTCAAATCCTGATATATATTGCTCAATGAGTTCTATTGTTGCTGCTTTATTATAAAGTTTTGTTAAGGAATCATAGATCACTTTTTCTTTGAAAAATAATTGCTCTTGTTTTTCCTTAGTAATATCAATCGTTTTGCCCACAACACGATAGGGAACTTCATTTTCATCATAAATAGTCGTCCCCTCGTAACGGATCCAGATAAATTTAGAGTCGTCGGTCATAGTTCTGAGTTCATAGGAAAAGTTCTTTTCGCCTGCATCCATACTATCACAATACGCTTCAAAAATATTGGTATCGTTGGGATGGATTCGCCCCCAACTGCGCATTGTTTCCCTGTAGTTTTCTACATTGAGATTTTTATGGCTCATTTTTCATTTTAATTTCTTAGACTGTATGAGACTTTTTTCATGAATGTCATATTCCCATACACCGCAGTCATAATATTCGGATACCATATCTAATTTTAGTTTTTCAATTTGCAAAGCCAAAGCAAGCTTCGCGGTATTATTATCTAAATCATTTATTTTCTCGCTACTCATATTTCCTCCCGGGAAAAAAGATCCTCATAATATAAATATTATAACATAAAAAATAACATTTGCATTCAAAATAATACATAATTTGATAAAAAAATAGATGTTATAAAGATTAATGAGTGGAGCCAAAGGGAGAGAGAATTGGGAGAGATTGCTTTTTGAGTTGAAAAACCGTTTCAAACAGTGTAAAATCGACTAAGTAATTGATTTTATTAGCAGACAGTAAAAGGAGCAAAAGTGTTAATATGGCTTTAAATAAGAAACCGGTTACCGGTATGAAAGATGTTATGCCTGCAGAAATGCAGCTTAGAGATTATGTAATAGGAGTAATTAAGGAAACTTATGGTAAGTTTGGTTTTACTTCTATGGAAACTCCCTGTGTAGAGAATATCGAAAATCTTTGCAATAAGCAAGGGGGAGAAAATGAAAAACTCATTTTTAAAATTTTAAAACGAGGGGAAAAGCTGAATCTGGAAACAGCGAAGAGTGAGGAAGATCTTGTGGATGGAGGACTGCGCTATGATTTGACCGTTCCGCTTGTAAGATATTATTCCAATCATGCCAATGAGCTGCCCTCCCCTTTCAAAGCATTGCAAATGGGAAATGTGTGGAGAGCGGATCGTCCTCAGAAAGGGCGCTATCGCCAATTTATGCAATGTGATATTGATATATTGGGAGAGCCTTCCAACTTAGCGGAAATCGAACTTATTCTGGCGACTACAACAACACTGGGGAAGCTTGGATTTAAGAATTATCAGATTAGAATCAATGAGCGAAGAATCTTAAAAGCTATGGCTGCATACAGTGGATTCCCGGAAGATTCATATGACACGGTATTTATTATTTTGGATAAAATGGACAAGATAGGTCTTGATGGCGTTGAAAAGGAACTGATTGAAACAGGATTTCATGAAACGGCTGTAGAAAAATATTTAGCGCTTTTCAGAGGAGTTGAAACGGCAGAAAATGGTCTTACCTATCTGGCGGATACACTTAAGGGAGTGCTGGATGAAGACGTAGAGCAAAGCCTTCAGGAAATTATTGCAAGTGTAAAAGCTACGAAAGCATCAGAGTTTGCCCTTGTGTTTGATCCTACACTGGTTAGGGGAATGTCTTATTATACCGGTACAATCTTTGAAATCGCAATGCCGGAATTCGGTGGCAGCTGCGGCGGCGGCGGCCGTTATGATAAGATGGTTGGTAAGTTTACGGGAAATGATGTTCCCGCGTGTGGATTCTCCATTGGATTCGAAAGAATTATTCTTATTATGATGGAGAATGGTTTTAAGATTCCAGATACTAATAAGAAAATAGCTTACCTCATTGAAAAAGGAGTGCAAACCGAAGAACTTTGCAAGATTATTGCACAGGCGCAGGAAGAAAGAAAAGATGGTACGCAAGTACTTGTGGCACGGATGAATAAGAATAAGAAGTTCCAGAAAGAGCAGCTAAATACCCAAGGTTATCTGGAGTTTAAGGAATTCTATAAAGAACCGCTGAAGAAATAAATGGCGGAGGGCATATTGAAAAGCAGAATGTGAGGATATGATATGAAGGCAGAAACGATGAAGGGTTTAAAAAGAACGCACCGATGCGGAGAACTATCAAGTGCGGATATAGGTGAGAATGTAACAGTTATGGGTTGGGTTCAGAAACAGAGGAACAAAGGCGGAATTATCTTTGTTGATTTAAGAGATCGCTCCGGTCTGTTACAGATTATATTTGAAGAAAGTGATTGCGGAACGATAAACTTTGAGAAAGCTGAAAAAATGCGTAGTGAGTTTGTAGTCGCGATTGTTGGTAAAGTGGAGAAAAGAGCAGGTGCAGTGAATGAGAATCTATCTACCGGTGAGATAGAAATCAGAGCAAAAGAAACACGTATTTTGTCAGAGTCAGAAACTCCTCCTTTTCCTATTGAAGCGAATTCAAAGACGAAAGAAGAGCTTCGGTTAAAATATCGTTATCTGGATTTGAGAAGGCCTGATTTACAGAGAAATCTTATATTAAGAAGTAATATCACCGCTTCTATCCGAAGATTTTTAACAGAGGAAGGCTTTTTAGAGATTGAAACACCGATACTTGGTAAATCAACTCCTGAGGGTGCGAGAGATTATCTGGTTCCCAGCCGCGTACATCCCGGAAGTTTTTATGGACTTCCTCAGTCTCCTCAGTTGTTTAAGCAACTCTTAATGTGCTCCGGATATGATCGTTATTTTCAAATTGCAAAATGCTTTCGTGATGAGGATCTTCGTGCAGACAGACAGCCGGAATTCACTCAGGTAGATATGGAAATGTCCTTCGTAGATGTGGAAGATGTCATAGATGTGAATGAAAGATTGCTTCATTATATATGTAAGGAAGCAATCGGTTTGGAAGTAAGTTTTCCGATTCCCCGCATAAAATGGATTGATGCTATGAATCGTTATGGTTCTGACAAACCGGATACCCGTTTTGCCATGGAACTTACAGACGTATCGGAAACAGTTGCCGGATGTGGCTTCGGTGTCTTCACATCAGCGCTGGAAAACGGAGGATCGGTACGAGGAATCAATGCCAAAGGGCAAGGGGCTATGCCTCGTAAGAAAATAGATGCTCTGGTAGATATGGCAAAAGGCTATGGCGCCAAAGGACTTGCTTATCTTTGCATTGAAGAAGACGGCGGTTACAAATCTTCTTTTGCTAAGTTTATGACCAGTGAGCAATTAGAAGCCCTAGTGAAAGTAATGGATGGAGAAGCAGGAGATTTGCTTTTATTTGCTGCGGATCAGAATGATATTGTTTGGAGTGTTCTAGGTGCTCTGCGTTTAGAGCTGGGTAAACAGATGGGATTGATTGATGAGAATACATTCAACTTCCTGTGGGTAACGGAATTTCCTTTGTTAGAATGGAATGAGGAAGCCAATCGTTTTGTTGCGACCCATCATCCTTTTACAATGCCTATGGATGAAGATCTTGAGTATCTGGACAGCAATCCGGGCAGAGTAAGGGCAAAGGCTTATGATATTGTATTAAATGGTGTAGAGCTTGGCGGCGGCTCAGTCAGAATCTTCCAAAATGATATTCAGGAGAAGATGTTTGAGATACTTGGCTTTGAAAAGGAAGATGCCTACAACCGTTTTGGATTCTTACTGAATGCATTTAAATACGGCGTACCTCCCCATGCAGGTCTTGCCTATGGACTGGATCGTTTGGTAATGCTTCTTGTCAAAGAAGAAAGCATTCGTGATGTTATGGCATTCCCTAAAGTTAAGGATGCATCTTGTTTGTTAACCAATGCGCCGGATATTGTAGATGAAGCGCAGCTTGAGGAACTTGGAATCGCAATCAGTAAAAAGGAAGAAAATCCGATGTTATGATGAGATTATATATAGCAGATATCAAAGCCATATCTACGGAAGAAATGTTCCGGGAGTATTATAGGAAGATTGACAAGATTCGGCAAGATAAAGTGCAAAATTGTAAAAATATAGCTGATAAAAAACGAAGTCTGCTTGCAGGATATCTTCTGCAAGTAGGCATAAGGAATAAAAAATCCGAAGGAAGCGGTTTGCAGGCAGATGCAA
>CAYXCV010000102.1:0-9414 GCA_964463365.1 uncultured Kineothrix sp. | reverse complement strand
CATTAAAAAAAGCTGCCCCATATCCGGCTAGCTCAAAGTAATCTGTTATCAAAGCATCCCTTGACGTTACTATCACTTTTATTCCGTTTAAAATTTCCGAAGGAGAGCCAGAAACAAAAGAAGCTACTAATAAAAGAAGCAAAGAAAATACAGTAAAAACCTGCATTTCCTTACCCTCAACTCTATTTAAATATTTCTTCATAATTTCTGCTGCCTCCCACCGGATTAGTCTTAACGTCTTGGCATGATTTAAAATTAAAATTAATTTTTTTTATATGAGTTCCTCCTATATTATTATAATAATCTTAAATTTTTATACGTTTGTTTAAATATATACATTCTCTCGTCTGCTTTTTCCAATATTTCTTCTGCAGTTAGCTCATTATCTGTTTCACAATCATAAATTCCATAACTGATACTCATTTTAAATTCCCTATTTTCTTCTAATGATAATTGAGCCATTCGCAACCGCACTTGCTTCATTCTCATTTCCATATACTTATTTGAGCTTTCTTGCATAATAATAACAAATTCATCCCCGCCGATACGGCAGATAAAATCTTCTTTTCTAAAATGATCCTGTAGTACACTGACCGTCGTTAAAATATATTCATCTCCAATTGCGTGACCAAAAGTATCATTCACATATTTTAATCCATCTAAGTCAGCAAAACATACGGAAAAAGTTTTTTTATTTTTCACATAGCTTTCCAGTACATCCATGCAATAACGTCTATTATAAAGTCCAGTCAGTGGCTCTGAATTCGCTGCGTACTCTATCGAGGACTCCCATTCCTTCTGTTCCGTAACATCTCCGAGTAAGTAAGCAATTGAACTCCTCCCCTGCCAATCAATAAAGAAAGAATTCAAATGATAATGCAGCACTCTATCAGGAATGCTTGGCGAGGTAAAGTTGATATCCTTCGAGCGTATCGAAGTATCTGCATTTGTTTCCTCAAGAAAATGATGCAATATATCAATTAATTCTGGTTCTCTCATAGTGGTATCAACCCAAGATTTGTTTTCATATAAAACTTCTTTTGTCTCTTCATCGAACACGACGACATACTCACCGATATTATCAGTAATACAGGATAAAAGTGCATTCTGCTCCCGCAACGCCAACTCACGCTGCTTGAGCTGCTCTGTCATCTGATTAAAAGCATCCGAAAATTCTCCCAACATAGCAACTTTTTGACTATAATCACCGTTGGCAACCTGTTTCGTCTGCCAAACCAAATGAGAGAAATTCGAACGGAGCATCTTTAATGAATCGCAAAGCGGGTTTGCTCTTGCCGGCATCTTTCCATTAAGATTACCTAATGCAATATCTTCTGCAAAACCGCTAAGCTCATTCAGCCACTCATGAAGAAGATTCATCCCCTGTACTACTTTAGTAAATTCTGTAGTTACATCTTGTTCTGAAAGCATAGACGCATTTCGCTCAAAAAGTATACTTTTTAAGTATGCAAATATAATATCTGCATCATTCTGCTTCATAAAACATTACACCCTTTCCAGATTTTAAACCTATTTATCTGAAGAAATGCGCGCATCAAAACGACATACTCTATCACCGGTAGCCCAACAATCTACTTCCAGTACAACATAATCTTTCTGAGTATATGTTTCCAGAATCCCCCCGAGAAATCCTTCATCGTAGTTACACACAGTTTCGCCAAGAGCAGGAAGACCAGAACAGTCTAAATCTTCACTTACTGTAAGCACTGCATGTCCGGTTTCTTCGTCAAACTTTTCAATACGCAACACTCCAATTTTATAATCAATCAACTTTTGCTGTAATTGAGCCAGAAAATCACTCAATGGTAAGGAAATATTCAAAAATCTATTGCAGAATTCTCTACCTGTTTTATTACCGGCTGCCCTAAATATTTCAATCATCTTTTCTTTGTCATACATGGAAATCAGAGTATCTCTCATTGCATATTCGAACATACGATAAACTGCTACCGGCATTTGTTCTCCGAGGTTTTTACGTCCTTCATCAATATCCTCTATGGAATCCCATAATAATGCATCCATGTCCTGTCCAACGTTACCAAAAATATTTTCCATACCTCTTCTCCTTTGCATTAAACTTGTCTTTCAATATTAACATACATGAGTATATTATACCACTAAATTTCACATATTACAATTTGGTAGGTATACTCTAACATCCACAGACTTTACTGTTTTTTGTTATACTAATCATCTGATTGTCATACATGGCTATTACATTATATACTAAATTTTATATTATTTATATAATTTTTTTCAAAATCTTTTTGTTCTGCTAGATTATATGTCTTACTACTTTTTACGATTTCTTTAACATTCATTATTTCGTTTTCATTTTTCATGAAAAACTGACCGAATAATCTGGCACCTATGAGAGATGTATTTCCTACTACTTCAATTCTTTCTCTTAATTCCTGTGGAATGAGTCCAATTTGTACAGCCGCATCTTTATCCAAATAAAATCCAAAACCACCGGCTATATATAGCCTATCAATACTTTCATATTTGGACACTCCAAAATTCTCCCTAAGAAAATAGATACCTGCTCTTATGGCTGCCTTTGCCATCTGTATATTTCGAATATCTTCCTGAGTAATAAAAATGTGATCTTTAGAGATTCCGGTTTCAAAAAATGGTTCCTGTAAAAGCCCTGTCTCATTTATAATACCGCTCTTGAGCAAATGACTGATCAGACTTATTTTCTCAGTTCCTTTTATGTTCTTTGAATCATTTCCTTCAAAGGCAGACCCTGCCGCCGCTGCCGTACACATGAATCCCTCTTCATTTCCTATGGTCATTTCTGCATTTGTTCCAAGATCAAGAAACATCCATGTCCTCGGGCTTACTATCCCTTTCTTTTCTATATTTCTATGATACAAATCACAGGTATATAATCCGGCAACAATGTCCCCGCCTACAAATGCAGATATTCCGGGCAGAATAATCGTTCTTACTCCATTCCATTCCATATCCTCTGTCTCTATACTTACAGGCGAAAAAGGACTTTTTCCTAAATTCTCCGTGGAATACCCCATAAACAAATGCGCCATTGTGGTATTGCAGGCTATCACTATTAAATCAGGTTCCTTCAATTCATGTTCCTTACCAAACCCCATCAAATGCTCTAAACCTGCTGTAAGAGCTTCATGTATCATTCGTCGTAACAGATTAGCTTTTCCCTCATTGGCGGCTTTTATTCTCGATAACACATCGATTCCAAACCCTCGCTGTGGATTCATACAAGTATATGTATCCCATACCTTTCCGCTGGCAGAATCAAATAGCTGCATAGCTATGGCAGTGGTTCCCAGATCAACTGCCACCATAGTATGAACCGAATCGGCATTTTCCGCATAATTTCCTTGTTTCGTAAAATCTATCAGACTATCAGAGATAATATCTATATAATCGTCTGTATGAAATGCAGTCTCTACTGCACAATCCTTTGTGGGTCTTGCCGTACATGCCAGGCGATACCCCTTTCTCAACTGATCCGAATCAATCACTGCCCTATCCTTTTGGGTGGGCAGGGGCGCATATCCGCAGAATCTAACCACACACTTTCCGCAAAGTCCGGCTCCATTACAAAGACCAGGAAGAAGAAACTCTTTTTCCTGTAAAGTGTCTAATACTGTTTTTCGAGTATTATGGAATAAATTAATTTCTTTCTCCTGGTCTATATTTTTAAGTTTAATTATTACCTGCTCAGACAAATTGATTTTTCTCCTCATAATATCTGTAATCAATACTTGCCAGCTTCTCTTCTAATTCTTTTCTATCCAGATCCAGATCCTCGCACATGGCATCCAGACTATGATAGTAATCACGAAGCTTTAAGTTGGTATAACTAAGCAGCATAACCGGATCTTTAGGTATCATTCGTCATGTGCCTCCCATACTATAATAGTTTAATTCTTTCTGCCGTATCTTGTCAAATAATATTATTTTTTCCTGGCCTGCAGCTGACCGTTTTTCAAAATAATCTCTATTGTATCTTTAGCGCCTACTTCGTCCGCAAGAATCATCTTCGCTGATAAGGTTTCCACATATTTCTGTATATAACGTTTCAGGGGTCTTGCACCATAGATTGGATCATATGCATTTTCAATAATATAATATTCCGCTTCCGGTGAAATCTCAATGGACAATTCTCTATCTGCAAGCCTATCGTTCAGATCCTTCATAATCAAATGAATAATTCCCCCGATATTATCTTTTGTTAAGGGCTTGAATAAGATCGTCTCATCTAACCGATTCAAAAACTCCGGTCTAAAGTGAGCACGCAGTTCATCCATAACCTTTGCTTCCACTGTCTCAGAGATTTCTCCATTTTCATCGATTCCATCCAAAAGATAAATGGCACCTATATTAGAAGTCATAATTAATATGGTGTTTTTAAAATCTACAGTGCGCCCCTGGGAATCCGTAATACGCCCATCATCCAATACTTGCAGTAAGATATTGAACACATCGGGATGCGCTTTTTCTATCTCATCAAACAAAACAACGGCGTAAGGTTTTCTTCTCACAGCCTCCGTCAATTGTCCTCCCTCTTCATATCCTACATATCCGGGAGGAGCCCCGATTAGCCTTGATACTGAATATTTTTCCATATATTCGCTCATATCGATACGTACCATATTATTTTCATCATCAAAAAGAGTTGCTGCCAAAGCTTTGGCAAGCTCTGTTTTCCCCACGCCTGTAGGTCCTAAGAAAAGGAAGGAGCCGATAGGTTTGGAAGGGTCCTTGATTCCTGCCCTGGAACGGATAATTGCCTCTGTTACTTTGGTAACACCTTCTTCTTGACCAATCACACGCTGATGCAATTCCTCATCTAAATGTAAGGTTTTATTACGCTCACTTTCCGTTAGCTTAGCTACAGGGATTCCTGTCCATCTGGATATGATTTTAGCAATCTCTTCATCGCTGACATTCTCATGCACCAAAGATAAATCTTCATGTTTTAATTTTTCTTCCTCGATTTCTAATTGCTGCTTTAATGCCGGCAATTTACCATAGCTTAATTCTGCAGCTTTTTCCAAGTCACCTTCTCTTTGGGCAATCTGAATTTCGTTATTGATTGCGTCAATCTGCTCTCTCAATTTGGACAATTTATCTACAGATGCTTTTTCGTTATCCCATTGAGCCTTTCTATTATTAAACTCCTCTTTTAATTCAGCCAGTTCCTTTTGTAATACAGTAAGCCGTTCTTTACTTAATCTATCCTCTTCTTTTTTAAGAGCTGCTTCTTCTATTTCCATCTGCAGCACTTTACGCTGCAATTCATCCAGTTCTGCGGGCATGGAATCCAGCTCTGTTTTAATCAGTGCACATGCTTCATCTACCAGATCAATGGCTTTGTCCGGCAGAAAACGATCGGAAATATAACGGTTCGATAAAATAGCCGCACTTACAAGAGCATTATCCATAATCTTAACACCATGATACACTTCATATCTTTCTTTCAGCCCTCGCAGTATGGAAATGGTATCTTCTACGGTCGGTTCTTCTACCATAACAGGCTGAAACCTACGCTCTAAGGCTGCATCTTTTTCAATATACTTCCTATATTCATCCAGAGTCGTCGCACCGATACAGTGCAGCTCTCCTCTTGCCAGCATGGGCTTTAGCATATTACCGGCATCTAAGGCACCATCGGTCTTCCCTGCTCCTACAATCGTATGGAGTTCATCAATAAACAGAATAATCTGTCCATCACTGTTTTTCACATCTTCTAAAACCGCCTTTAAACGTTCCTCGAATTCACCTCTATACTTTGCACCGGCAACAAGCGCTCCCATATCAAGAGCAAAAATTTTCTTATCCTTTAGTCCCTGGGGAACATCGCCTCTGACAATACGCTGTGCCAACCCTTCCACTACAGCAGTTTTTCCCACTCCCGGTTCTCCGATTAAAACCGGATTATTCTTTGTTTTTCTGGAAAGGATTCTTATAATATTACGGATCTCATTATCTCTGCCGATAACAGGATCAAGCTTCTGATTTTTAGCTCTTTCCACAAGCTCCTGTCCATACTTTTCAAGGGTATCATAAGTAGCCTCCGGATTATCAGAGGTGACTCTTTGGTTTCCTCTTACCGTAGAAAGAACCTTGAGAAAACGCTCCTTGTTAATTCCGTATTCGCGGAATATTTCCTTAATCTCCTTATTGGGATACTTAATCATAGCCAGGAACAAATGCTCAACGGAAACATATTCATCTCCTAAGTGTTTGGCTTCATCCTCAGCACTGACTAATACTTTATTCAAGTCTTTACCTATATATATCTGACCGCCCTGGACTTTCACCCTCTTATTAAGAGCCGCCTCCGCACGACTTAAAAAGTGTTCCTTATTGATCTCCATCTTTTCAATCAATTTTAAAATCAAACTATCTTCTATTGTCATGAGGCTGTATAGTAAGTGTTCTTGCTCTATTTCTTGGTTACCATATTCGTATGCAAGCTTTTCACATCTTTCAACTGCCTGCATTGACTTTTGCGTAAATTTTGAAATATTCATAATTTTTTCCCCATTTCTATTTGTATTTTCTTGTTCTACTTGGAATATAACACGCCATTTTAATGCTGTCAATAGAGGAGTGATAACAGAATTCTAAAAATTTTATTAAGATTGTTTCGGGATTATAGTTATGGTATAATAAGCGTCAGATTGTTTGCTCAATTTGGGTGATAAAGCAAACGAACAATACATTTATATCAAAGGGAGCATGACATGAGTAAGCATAAATTTCTCTTACAGTCCTTTACAATTGTAGCTGCAATCATTGTAGCAATCGCTTTGGCAAATATCGTTGGTGGGAAAGGTTTTTATTTATTTTATAACTTAGTTTATGGTATTTTGCTTAGTACAGTCTTGCCACTTTGGTTTGTTTACAAAGAAAAAGGTACACTCAAGTCACTTGGAATAAAAAAAGTTGGCTTTAAGCAAATAATAATCATTCTCTGCTTTGTTATATTTTCAATAGGCGGTCAGTTAATTCCATTAAATATATCGTCCATTAATTTTGAATTGCTTTTGATAGGCTTTGTACCACTCATCATGACTACTTTTTTTGAAGAATTATTATTCAGAGGATATATGCAAACACGTCTTGAAAAACAATATGGTTGGATTCCTGCTGTCTTAATATCAGGATTTTTCTTTTCGGTTTATCATTTGGGGTACCCGGGTTTTAGAACCATCAATGATACATTGCTTTTGTTTGCAGTAGGAATAGGTTTTGCGTTAGCATTTAAGTTATCAGACGGGAATGTAATTGCATCATATCTTGTTAATTTGCCGAATGCATTTTTAACATATATTCTAAAATCAAAACAATTCCCAATATTTGATAATAGCTCAATAATATTTGCATGTATTACGATTGCTTTTATCGTTATCATTATGACCTATAACAAAAGATTTACCCAGTAGGCTAACCTCATAATATATAAAAAAGGAACACTTAATTTTAAGTATCCCTTACTCACATTCTTCTATTCTATTAATCTGCTTATCCTTTATGCTCGTATACAACACCAAACACAAGTCCTATTATACAGATAGCCACAATAATAATCGATGATATATCCACAGCTTACACCTCCTATTAAGATAGCTGCTTTTTTATTTTCCCAGCCACTTAATGATATCCTTAATCAACAATATAACATTGTAGGTGCTCTCACTCAACGGACTGGACCTATTCTTAACACATTCTTAGCGAATTAAACTTTGTATTTCTAGCTAAAAATTGTATAATGAAACATAATTGATATATCATGATTGATATAACGATACGGGGGCATTTATATATGCATGATACTAAAAATACTTTCTTTATTAAATTAGCACAGATAATCAAGTTAAATAAGAATAAAATAAAAGACGCTTGTATCACGACTTTCCTTTTGATTGTGGCGACCTTGATTTCCTTTGTTTATTGGGGAATTTCTCAGAATGCCGCAAATGTAGCACTTTTATATATTTTAGCTTTGGTGCTGATTGCAAGAACAACAAACGGATACTTTTGGGGGATTTTTTCATCTATCGTCGGTGTAATCTGTGTCAACTATCTTTTTACTTATCCTTTTTTTGCGCTTAATTTTACTATTTCCGGATATCCCGTAACCTTTCTGGGTATGTTGGCAATTGCTTTAACAACCAGTGCTACTACCACTCATATGAAGCGTCAGATGAAGATGTTATCAGAAAGAGAAACGTTATTAATCGAAGCTGAGAAGGAAAAAATGCGCGCAAATTTACTCCGCGCCATTTCCCATGATTTGCGGACTCCTCTAACCAGCATTATTGGTGCAAGTACCTCATATCTGACAAATGAGGATATTTTAACAGATGATGAAAAAAAAGAATTGGTAGCCCATGTACATGAGGATTCCAATTGGCTGTTAAACATGGTGGAAAATCTTCTATCCGTTACTCGTATTCAGGATGGTGTTGCAAACGTCAACAAATCTTATGAATCAGTGGAGGAAGTAATTGGAGAGGCTGTACTTCGTTTAAAAAAGAGACTGCCCGATGCTAAACTTTCTGTGCAGGTACCCGAGGAACTTATTATCATACCAATGGATGCCATATTAATTGAGCAAGTTCTCATTAATCTAATGGAAAATGCGATACTTCATTCAAAAAGTGAGCTACCCATTGCCTGTTATGTGGATGAAACCCCGGATTATGTCACCTTCCACGTCAGAGACTATGGAATAGGTATCTCTCCTGACAGGCTGGCTACCATATTTGACGGTAATGCCTATACCGGCAACTCCTCCGCGGACAGTTCCCGTGGTATGGGAATCGGTTTATCCATTTGTAAGACTATTATCGCCGCACACAAAGGTGAGATTGATGTAATATGTCATGAAAAAGGAACTGAATTTTATTTTATTTTGCCTAAGACTTAATATTGACTATATATTTTAAAAGGAGAATTAATTAATGAGTGCTAAAACATCCATAATTATTATTGAAGATGAAAAGCATATATGCAATTTTATGGCCACAACACTGACTGCACAGGGTTATAAGATTATCACAGCTCCTAATGCAAAAACCGGGTTATCACTGATTACCTCCGGATGTCCGGACCTTATTTTGCTGGACTTGGGACTTCCTGATATTGATGGAATTGATGTGATTAAAGAAATTCGTACATGGGCAAGCATTCCCATTATTGTCATATCTGCACGAACTCAGGAGCAGGAAAAAGTATTGGCACTGGATACAGGTGCCGATGATTATATTACAAAACCTTTTGGACCTTCCGAGCTTCTTGCCCGAATCCGTACCGCATTAAGGCACAGCAACCGGTTAAACACAGACTCTCTGTTGATTCATAGACCTTATCAGGCAGACGGACTTATCATAGATT
>CAYXCV010000101.1:0-9626 GCA_964463365.1 uncultured Kineothrix sp. | reverse complement strand
GTCTTAAGTCCCGTTGTCCATTCATACTGCTTCAAAAGTTTATTCGTACTTGAAAGTGTAAATACCGAGGTACCCTGCTGTGTTACATGGGTAATATCCTCCATCCATATTTTCGTATAGTCAAGTACTTCCGGATGTTTTGTAACCAGCTCTCTTGACATAATTGCCACATCTCTGGCGGATGTATAGTGGTCATCAGAATCCGATAAGCCACTGCAGTCTTCAAAGTGAGTATTATCCATCCTAAGTTCTTCTGCTCTTTGATTCATCAATTTAACAAACTCAGATTCGCTTCCTGCAATATACTCTGCAGCCGCAACACTGGCATCATTTCCCGATGCTACAGCAATACATTTAATGAGAGTTTCCAGCGTCTGCATTTCACCCTCCTCAAGAAAAACCTGAGAGCCGCCCATTGACTTTGCATGTGCACTTGTTATTACCTGATCCTCCAAATGAATTCTTCCCGTATCCAGATGCTCGAAAATTAAAAGCAAGGTCATTATTTTCGTAATGCTTGCCGGGCTTCTCTTCTGATCCGCATCCTGCTCACATATAATCTGTCCGGTAGATGCTTCTATCAATATGTATGAGGGCGTGGATACATCCGGAGCCGCCTTTACGCAAAGTATGGAAGAGAAGAACAAGCAGATACTAAACCAGTAACAAATCGTAGTTTTCACCAATTTTTTCACAATATACACTCCTGTCAGGTGTTCTACTACTATAAATATAAAAAAGCGGTTCTAAATAGAACCGCTTTGCTGCAATAATATTAATACCATCTTGCTTTAATTTCATGAAATTTGTCTATCCACTTTTCTCTCTGCTCTTTTACATCAATATGAAAGGCATGCATCAGTTGAATGATATAATCGATGGTAACCACCGCCAGTATGAAACAGCACACTTTACTTCCCAGTGAAAATCCCCAGCCGTCAATAAACCTAATAATTTTCGAATGCAGAAATGTGATAATAATAACTGCATAAAAACCCCAGGCAACTGTACTTTCCAGACAGACAATACCTTTATAATTTAATGGCTTATTATGGTAATCCCACCAAACTTCTCCAAAGAGTTTAAGCATAAGCTTGCCAACTAAAAATTCAAAAATAGTTGCCAGAACCGCCCCCGTCAAATATAAGCTAAAAAAATTATCGTTTAAAGGATGCAGAACAAGATACCCAATTACTGCACCAAAACCATAAATCGGGCAAAAAGGGCTTTTGGCAAAACCTCTATTCGTCAGCTTTCTGTTACACAATGACATGTAAATAGACTCTACCAGCCATCCTAACATACTATAAACAACAAATGCTGAAACCAGATGGTAGATATCCGTTCCAAAGACTACTTTCGTCCACATAACGATCTCCCCGTTCCTAATGTATATCGAAAAAGTACTTATAACAACAAAGTCCTTGATCAATAAACCAAGGACTAGTCATTAACATAATTAATTATATTTACGTTTTCTTGCTGCTTCAGATTTCTTCTTACGCTTCACGCTTGGTTTTTCGTAATGTTCTCTTTTACGAATCTCCTGCTGAATACCAGCCTTTGCGCAACTTCTTTTGAAGCGACGTAGAGCACTATCCAAAGTTTCGTTTTCTTTTACGATTACGTTTGACACTTTACACCCGACCTCCCTTCAGTCCCTTCCTAGTAACACGACTGATTGGGTTTATTCTATTTCTGCACCAATACACGTATGTATATCGTTATGCACAATAATGATTATATCACATTTTAGTAAGCAGTCAACCCATTTTTTAAAAATACGTCAAACAAAAATTATTTTTTATAGTTGAGTCTCTAATACTTTTGCAGTTTCTGCTATTGCCGCATCTATACCGGCAGGATTCTTGCCGCCAGCCTGAGCCATATTCGGACGTCCGCCGCCACCGCCGCCGACAAATGAGGCAATACCTTTAATCAGGTTTCCTGCGTGAGCACCCTTAGCCATCGCTTCTTCGGTTGCCATCGCTACCAGATTGACCTTTCCATCCAGATCGGAAATAAGAACTACAACACCCTCTCCCAGCTTAGCCTTAAGCTGATCGCCCAGGTCACGAAGTCCGTTCATATCGACGCCGGATACTTTCACTGCGAGAAGTTTTATTCCTTTTATATCCTGAACCTGATTCATAACATCACCCAAAGCATCCTTGGCTGCCTTGCTTTTAAGTGATTCGTTTTCACTCTGAAGCTCTTTTAATTCCACCATAAGATGTTCTGCTCGTTCTACAAGCCCTGTTGGTGTTGTCTTTAATGTCTTTGCAGCTTCTTCCAGTGTTTTTTCCAGCTCTGCATAGTACTGAAATACTCCATTACCGGTAAGGGCTTCTATTCTTCTTACGCCTGCTGCAATCCCGTTTTCAGATATAATCTTAAAGGCAGTAATCACTCCTGTATTTGATACATGAGTACCGCCGCATAGCTCTGTTGAAAAATCATCCATCTTTACGACACGAACTGTTTCTCCGTACTTTTCCCCAAACAGTGCCATAGCACCGCTCTTCTTAGCCTCTTCTATTGTCATTATACTGGTTGCCACAGGTAAGGATTCTGCAATCTTTTCATTAACAATCTTTTCAACTTGTGCAATCTCTTCTGCTGTCATTGCCGAAAAATGACTGAAATCGAAACGAAGTCTGTCACTGTCTACATAAGAACCGGCCTGCTCTACATGAGTACCAAGCACTGTTCTAAGAGCCTTTTGCAACAAATGAGTGGCACTATGATTCTTACCGATATCAGCACGCCTGCCGGCATCTACCATAAGAGTGACTTTATCACCGATTCCCAACATTCCTGCTGTTACTGTTCCAATATGTCCTATTTTACCACCAAGCAGTTTTACGGTATCTATGACTTCAAAACTACCATTTGCAGTCTTAATCATACCTTTATCCGCACATTGTCCACCCATAGTGGGATAGAAAGGAGTATCTGTTGTAAAAATAGTACCGATTTCTCCTTCGGACAGTGCCTCCACAAGTTCAGTTTCTGTTGTGAGAACCGTAATATCAGAGTCACATACCAACTTATCATAGCCTACAAACTCTGACGTAATACTGGGATCTATGGATTCGTATACGGTAACATCCGCACCCATATAGTTTGTCGTTTTACGTGCGGCTCTGGCCATCTCTCTCTGCTCTTCCATCGCTTTATGGAAGCCTTCTTCATCTACCTTAAAACCTTTTTCTTCCAGAATCTCCATCGTCAAATCCAGTGGAAATCCGTAGGTATCATAAAGTTTAAAGGCATCTGCACCTGTAAGTTCACTCTGTCCTTGTTCTGTCATGGATACTTCCATGTCACTTAGGATACTAAGTCCCTGATCAATGGTTTTATTAAATTTATTTTCTTCCTGAGTCAGTACATTGAAAATAAAATCTTTCTTCTCATCTAATTCCGGATATCCATCCTTACATCCTTCAATAACAGTATTACTCAGATTCGCAAGAAACTGTCCTTCAATTCCCAGCAATCTTCCATGTCTCGCCGCACGGCGGATAATACGTCTCAGAACATATCCGCGCCCTTCATTGGTGGGCATAATACCATCTGAAATCATAAATGTTGCCGAACGTACATGATCTGTTACAATACGAATGGAAACATCCCACTCATACTGTTTCTTATATTCCTTATGAGCAAGCTCACATACCTTGCTGCGCAATTCATAAATGGTATCTATATCGAAAATAGAATCCACATCTTGAACAATCGCAGCCAGTCTCTCAAGTCCCATTCCTGTATCGATATTTTTTTGTTCCAGTTCCGTATAATTACCTTTTCCATCACTTTCAAACTGAGTAAATACATTGTTCCAAACCTCAATGAAGCGGTCACATTCACAACCTACCGTACAATCAGGCTCTCCACATCCATATTTTTCTCCGCGGTCATAATAGATTTCTGAACAAGGGCCACAGGGACCGGAACCATGTTCCCAATAATTATCTTCTTTTCCAAATTTAAAAATTCGTTCCGGCGCAATTTGGATTTCCTTATTCCATATATCAAAAGCTTCATCATCCTCTAAATATACAGAGGGGTATAAGCGATCTGCTTCCAGCCCTACGACCTGAGTTAAGAATTCCCAGCTCCACGCAATGGATTCATGTTTAAAATAATCACCAAAAGAAAAATTACCAAGCATCTCAAAGAAAGTCCCGTGACGGGCTGTCTTTCCTATATTTTCAATATCTCCGGTTCTGATACATTTTTGACAAGTTGTTACTCTTTTACTGGGTGGTATCTCCTGCCCTGTAAAATATGGTTTAAGCGGTGCCATTCCCGAGTTAATAAGTAATAAACTATTGTCGTTATGGGGCACCAGTGAAAAGCTTTTCATTGCAATATGTTCCTTGCTTTCAAAAAATTCCAGGAACATCTTTCTGAGTTCATTTACTCCATACTGTTTCATCTTCATTATCCTTTCATTTCCGTATTCCAATACTAAAAAGTAAACTTATCTGCAAAATACGCATCAAGATCGGCGATTGCAACTCTTTCCTGTTCCATGGAATCCCGGAAACGCACGGTTACACAATGATCTGTTTCTGAATCAAAGTCATAAGTAATACAGAATGGAGTTCCGATTTCATCCTGTCTGCGGTATCTCTTACCAATATTACCTCTGTCATCAAATTCACAATTATATTTCTTGGATAGCTCTGTAAATATCTTCTCAGCACCTTCATTTAACTTCTTTGAAAGTGGAAGGATACCAATCTTAACAGGTGCCAGTGCCGGATGGAAATGAAGTACGGTACGCACATCTCCTTCTCCGATTTCTTCTTCATCATAGGCTCCACATAGGAAGGCTAAAACCATACGATCCGCTCCAAGGGAAGGTTCCACAACATAAGGAGTGTATCTCCAGTTTTTCTGGTCATCAAAATAAGTCATATCCTGACCGGATGTATTTTCATGTTGTTTTAAGTCATAGTCTGTTCGATCCGCGATGCCCCAAAGCTCACCCCAGCCAAAGGGGAATAAATACTCAATATCTGTAGTTGCTTTAGAATAAAATGAAAGCTCTTCTTTATCATGGTCTCTGACACGCATTTCTTCTTCTTTAATGCCTAATGATTTTAACCAATCGATACAAAACTGTTTCCAATAAGCAAACCATTCTAAATCAGTATCCGGCTCACAGAAGAATTCAAGCTCCATTTGCTCAAACTCTCTGGTACGGAATGTAAAGTTACCCGGAGTAATCTCATTACGGAATGATTTACCGATCTGTCCGATACCAAAAGGAATCTTTTTTCTGGATGTTCTTTGCACATTTCTAAAGTTAACAAAGATACCTTGTGCGGTCTCAGGTCTTAAGTACACCGTGTTCCTTGCATCCTCCGTAACACCCTGAAAGGTTTTGAACATTAGGTTAAACTGTCTAATATCTGTAAAGTTATGTTTGCCGCATGTGGGACAAGGTACTGCTTTATCATCAATAAACTGTTTCATTTTCTCCTGTGACCAACCATCAATAGCGCCGTCCAGTTCTTCATTATGTTCTGATGCATAATCTTCAATAAGCTTATCTGCTCTAAAACGCTCATGACATTCCTTACAATCCATCAAAGGATCTGAAAAACCTTTCAGATGACCAGATGCCTCCCAAGTTTGTGAGTTCATTAAGATAGCGCAGTCCACACCAACATTGTATGGGCTTTCCATGATAAATTTCTGCCACCATGCTCTTTTTACATTATTTTTCAGTTCCACTCCGAGGTTACCATAATCCCATGTATTGGCAAGTCCTCCATATATCTCAGAACCGGGATATACAAACCCTCTTGTCTTTGCCAGTGCAACTATTTTCTCCATTGTTTTTTCCATTTCTTACATCCTCCTGCCCGGTTTGAATTAATCAAATACCAGATAATATTTTTCCTGACTTTCCGCATTGACGTCATAGGTCATATTTGCTTCATTTTTGCTTGCAGGGATTACATGATCCCCAATATATAATATCTTTCCATAAGTTTTCACCTTAATAGGTTCACCGGAAATTAAAATATAGCTCTCTCCCATGCTTAAGAGTTCTTCTTTTTGAATGCTTTCTTCTTCATTTTTAACATTTTGCAATGTTACATCCAGCGAATACCCTTCTTCATAAGCCTCAGCAATGGTACCATAAAACAATTCTTTGCTATTATAATCATTTTTATTAAATTCTGTATAAACAGCAGCAGATGGATACTTCATTAAAACTGTAACTTCTTTATCCTTAACCTGAAACTTCTCTACGGATATATCTTCATCTGAACTCTTATTGTATTCCGCCACTTCTGAAAGAATCATGTTTTTCAAGCTATCTTCTTCGTAGTATTCAGAGGAGAAGTCTTCTACTATTGTCTCAATGATACTTCCGTCCTTTGAAATTTGTATCCCTGTTGTAGCTACCATTTCATTTTCTGCTTCTACCTTATTTTCAACACTATCCTTACCGCAGCTCATCATAAAAAGTCCGGCGAAAAGTACCAATGTTATTATTCTGATTTTACGCATCTTATTTTGTCCTCCGACATTTGCACCATTTTATGCATTCACAATATTATATCTGACTTAAGTTTTAATTTCAACATGTAAATTCATGCGGACTTACTTATGTCAAATCTTCCAGTATACTCAGACTTTTAAACTCTCTATCCATATATTTTAAACGATAATAATCTGCTATCGTTCTTAATTCATTAAGTACTTGCTCATTTACAGTAAAAGTATAGAGCTTCTCTACTGATATAAATTCTATGTAGTCCATCGTATAGATTGTAGACTCATTATAATTTCCTTTTCTCGGTATTCCCGGATATTCTCCGTTTAGAATAAGAGCTTTTATCTCAAAAACATATCTTACCAAACTTTTTTGCAGGCTGGAAATCTGCAACGCTCTGAGGGATTGATATAATAATTTCAGCATTTCTTTTTCGTCGTTATTCTCTCTGGTATAGTAGTCCATAACCTCCAGAAAATACATCCCATAACAAGCTGCTTCAAAATCCTCTCTCAGTCCTTCAAAATAATTGGATATGTCTGCCTCCATAATGTTATAGGAAGAACGCCCTTCAAACATCTTAAATTCTCCAAAAGCAAACGGAGAAGCGGCCGCTATCAACCTGCTGTTAGGCCTTCTTGCCCCCTTTGCAAATGCAGCCACCTTTCCCCGTTCCTTTGTCAAAATCACGACGCGCCTATCGTATTCACCGATAGGCACTGTCTTAATAACCATTCCTGTTAACTTCACATACTCCTGCATGCGGATTGTCTCCTATGATTCTACTGCTGCCGGATACATTGGCTGTACCATTTACGGAAGCGGTTTTGTCCTTAGACGCATCTTTAAAACTTAAGTAATCTTCAATTCTGCCCGTGCTTATAAATTGCTGCCAGTAATTTTGTTCTTTCATCTTGTGCCCCCTAGCTTATGAATACTTTTTCAAAGACATCTTCTCTTTTGATACTTTGAAGTTCATAATTAGGGTTTGCTTTTTTCCTGTTTCCTATTCGGATTCTTTTGGATTATAACCAAAATTTTTAATTAAAAAATCACTGTCACGCCAATCTTTTTTTACTTTAACCCAGAGCTGTAAATTCACCTTAGATTCTAACATATCCTCAATCTCCGGTCTTGCCTTAGTCCCTATTTTCTTAAGCATGCTGCCCTGCTTGCCAATAATAATTCCTTTATGGGAATCTTTTTCACATATAATAGTTGCTTCAATGTCAGCAATTGTTTGTTTATTACCTTTCCTGTACTTCATGCTTTCTATCGTAACCGCAATCCCATGCGGTATTTCTTCTTCCAGACACCTAAGAGCCTTTTCTCTGATAAGCTCAGCAACAATTTGTCTCTCTGGTTGATCTGTAATCGTATCTTCATCATAGAATGCCGGACCATAAGGCATATACTTCATAATACACGATAATAACACCTCTGTATTCTCACCCTTTAGAGCAGATACGGGTACGATTTCCGCAAAATCCATTTCTTTTCGGTAAACATCAATATAAGTCAGTATCTCAGGTTTTTTTACCATATCAGTTTTGTTGATTACTAATATAACCGGGGTATTTACTTTCCTTAGCTGTTCTAATATATGCTGCTCCCCTGCCCCGATAAAAGTGGAAGGTTCCACCAGCCAAAGTATCACGTCAACTTCTGTCAGTGTACGTTCTGCAATTCTTACCATATAGTCTCCCAAACGATTCTTTGCTTTATGAATTCCGGGAGTATCTACAAAAACAATTTGCCCTTCTTCCGAAGTATAGACTGTCTGTATTCTATTTCTTGTTGTCTGCGGTTTATTACTGGTAATTGCAATCTTCTGACCAATTAAGTGATTCATCAACGTTGATTTTCCAACATTTGGTCTACCTATCAAAGTAACAAATCCCGATTTATAATTTTGATTCACTCTCTATTCCTCTTTATTTCTTATTCTCTTCTGGTTTTACTTCCGGTTTTACTTTTGGTTTTTCTTCCGGTTTCTCATCTTGTTTCATAGGTGCCTGCCCATACACACCGGGATATCCTGCCGGCCTTGACGGAACATTATGGGGGGCATATTGCTTTTTGTTCTGAATCTTTTTGTCATGTTTCTTTATGATAAAACGTATTAGTAAAATAAAGAGAACGATTATCACTGCCCATATAATGAGATAAGGCAAATAAATAACTAAAAACATAAAGAAATTCTTAATCCCCTTGCCCACATTAACCAGTGAATTTGCAAATCCTGTGGTCATTTTCTCCCAGGCTGATACTTCAACAATTGGTGTCAACCTCTCTACCTCATTAATACTTAATTGAATGGTTGAATAATCAATCAGATTATCATAAGTACGAAGCTGTGCTTCCATACTTTCCAATTCATATCTTACTTGTGACAGACGTTCCTCGATGACTATGATATCTTCGATATTCTCTGCTTGTTCCAGCAATTCCATCAGCCTTGTCTGTTCAATTTGCAGCGCTTTCTTATGACTTTCCATATCCACATACTGCAAAGTAACATCCTGTGTATTTTCTTCTCTATTGATGATATTAGATATCTCTGCCACATCTGACACAAAACTGTTTAGTTTATCCTTAGGAACACGAATCGTCATATATGCATTTCGGCTTTCCGATCCATATCTGGTGCTTCCATTATATATATTCAGGCTTTCAATATAGCCTCCTAATTCTTGAACTTTGCCCTCCACTTTAGGTATCAGCGTATCGAAGTCTTCGGTTTCCACATTAAGGTTCACATTTTTAATTAATTTCCGATTGGAAGCAATTGTGCCTTCTCCGCCCAACTCTTCTGATTCCGATACCTCTTCAGCTACCGCAAAATTTTCCTGCATATAAATACTATCGTCTGCCGCCGCCATTTGGCTTTGTGCAGGGCTGCTGCTTTCGTATTCCCCTTTACTGCCACCACCGCAGGCAGGGAAACAAAGTACTATCATACATATAACTCCCAGCAGACATTGTTTGTAACCAACTTTTTTCTTAACCCCTGATGTAATCTTAGATGCAATCTTTAATAACATAAACACTATTCCTCCCTTTTATTATTGAAAGAGCGGCTCCACATGTAAAAAGATATCATTGC
>CAYXCV010000100.1:0-9797 GCA_964463365.1 uncultured Kineothrix sp. | reverse complement strand
GACAAACGGTTTTCAAGACCGCCTCGTTATGACCACTTCGATACCTCTCCATGTTTGTACGCCTCAAATCAGCGCAAGGATTATTCTAGCAAAAAAGGCTGACAGTGTCAACCGCTTTTCCAAAAAATTTAAATGTTTTTTTACTTTATGACATAATTATGCAAAACTCTACTAAATATCGGTGTTTTCTAAAAATGCCTCTGCTATTTTTAAATCTTCAGGCGTAGTTATTTTTATGTTTTCGTAACTTCCGTTCACTAATTTCACTTTTCTGTCAGTAAAGGTTTCTACAACCATAGCATCATCTGTTACTATAATCCCTTTTTCTATCAGTGACTTTTCTTTTTCCATTAACATGCTATAAGCTTCTTCTATTATAAAGTAAGAAAACACCTGCGGAGTTTGAATTGCCCACACCAAGTCTCTCCTTGGCGTGTCGGATGCGAATCCATTTTTATCAGCCAGCTTAATCGTATCCTTCACCGGCATCCCTACTACGCATACATTATATTCTATCACATTTTCATATGCCCGCTGCAAGATAGCTTCTGTAATAAAAGGTCTGGCTCCATCATGAATGAAAATATAATCACAACTTCCTGCTGCTTTTATTCCTTCGTAAACTGAATGGTATCTTTCTGCTCCACCGGCCACAATTCGGGATACTTTATGAAATCCATATTTATCCACGATTTCCTGCCGGCAATAATCTATATCACCTTCTCCGGTTACTAAGATAATCTCATCAACAAAACTTTCTTCAAAGACTTTCAGAGAATAATATAACACCGGTTTGTCCTTAATAAGAAGATATTGCTTGGGGACATTGGTACTCATCCGCTTACCTTGTCCGGCTGCTAAAACGATTGCAGTACATTTCTTTTTCATATCCGCTCACCTAACTTTAGATTGGGAACAGCATTTAAGTCATATCCATGCCGCACTCCTTTTATATATTCATAATATCCTGCCACACCTATCATAGCCGCATTGTCTGTGCAGAACTTAGGGGAAGGGTGATAAAATGTAATATTCCTATTGGCACATTCTTTTTCAAAGGCTTCTCTTAAAGTAGAATTGGAAGCCACTCCGCCCGCTATGGCAAATTTGTCAAATCCATAGTTTTTCACAGCCGCCAGAGAATGCTCTACTAGTACATCTACGACTGCCTTTTGAAAAGAAGCTGCCACATCCGCGGCATGAACAGTGATACCTTTCATTTCACAGGAATTCAAGTAGTTAAGAACTGCGGACTTTAAACCGCTAAAGCTGAAATCATATTCAGAGCCTGCTACTTTAGCCCTGGGAAAAGGTATGGCTTCGGGATTCCCTTCTTTAGATATCTTATCAATTTTAGGTCCGCCGGGATATCCAAGCCCTATGGCACGAGCTACCTTATCAAACGCCTCCCCTGCAGCATCATCTCTGGTACGCCCAATGATATCATACTCCCCATAATCTTTTACAACCACCAGATGGGAGTGACCGCCGGATACGATCAGACAGACAAAAGGTGGCTCTAAGTCTTTATTCTCTATGAAGTTTGCACTGATATGACCTTCAATATGGTGCACGCCTATTAAGGGGATTCCGGAAGCAAAGCTGATAGCCTTAGCTGCTGAAACACCGACCAGTAGTGCACCCACCAGACCGGGACCATAAGTAACCGCAATGGCAGTTATATCCTTAAGCGTTAGCTCTGCATCCGCAAGCGCCTGATTGATTACTTGATTAATTTTTTCTATATGTTTTCGTGAGGCAATTTCAGGTACAACACCACCATATACGGTGTGAAGTTCTATCTGTGAATAAATAACATTAGACAGCACCTCCCTCCCATTTCTTACTACGGAAGCTGCTGTCTCATCACAAGAACTCTCAATTGCCAATATTAATACATCTTTACTATTTTTATTCTCGACCTTCATCTTTACACTCTTTTACTTTTACATTATCAATCTTCTATTAATTTAAAACCGTAAATCTTCCAATGACCCTCTGAATCTTTTCTAAGCAGGAATTGTTCCTTGGAGCTTGCCAAATTGGTTCCTTTTCGCACTCCATAGATGCAATATAATCTTGCCCATTCAAACCCATCATCTTTAAAATAATCTACATCCGTACTTGCTGAAACTGAATAGCTTGATACTGTATATCCGTTACTCTGCATAACCATAATGTCATTCTTAAGATTCTGCAAATACATTTCTTCGGTTTGATTTGCTATCAATTCCGCATCATATAATTTCTGTATTTTTAAAGCCAGCTGCTCCACCTCTTCTTCTGAATGTTCTTCATTATAGAAGCACTGTGTAATTTCGCTGTAAAGATTTAGTACTTCCTTTGGAGTAGGAGGATACATATCTTCAAAATTATAAGCAAGAATCTCTTTCGTTTTGGACGGCTTTATTGCTTCACTTTTTGAAGTCCTGTCATTTCGGTTGGATAAAAAGAAATAAAATCCTACGATAACCATAACTATAAAAAAACTAAGCAGCATGAATTTTATTGCACCTTTATTAGTTTTCTTCTTTTTCTTTTGCATTTGTTCCACCTCCACAAGATTACATCCAATACCCCTGACTAACTTTCTTCAAATGAAAGCGTTATTGTTTTCCCATCTTTTCCTGCGATAGCCCTGGAAAAAATCTTTCTTACATCATTCATATAATCTTCCGCACGTACCAATGAAGGACTGTAGTGAGTCAGCCATAACTGTAAAACCTCTGCCTTTTTCGCTAATTCTGCCGCTTCATAGAAAGTCATATGCTTATACTCTTTCGCCTTGTCTTTCTTATCTGTTTCTCCGTACATACCTTCACAGATAAAAAGATCTGCTTCTTTTGCATTTCTCACAATGCTCTCCGTCGGCCTTGTATCGGTACAATACGTTACTTTTAAACCTTTTCTTGGCGGTCCTAAAACCATATCCGGAGTAAAGGTCTGTCCGTCTATTTCCACTACCTCACCCTTTTGCAAGCGGTTCCAATATCTGCGGTCAATGTTAAGTTCTACCGCCTTCTCCAACTGGAATTTACCGATACGGTTTACTATCATGCTATATCCATAGCATACCACATTATGATTTACACGAAAAGCTTCTATTCGAAATCCGTCGAATTCAATCCCTTGTTCCGGCTCTGTGATTTCCATATATTCTATTTCAAAAGGTAGTTCCGGTGCAATTACCCGAAGAGCTGAGACCACTCGTTTCAATCCCTTGGGTCCCACTAAAAGAAGCGGCTCTGTCCGTTCTGCATTCCCCATAGTGAGAAGCATGCCCGGCAGTCCGCTAATATGATCTGCGTGATAGTGAGTGAAACAAATAATGTCAATCGGCTTCGGGCTCCAGCCCTTTTCCTTCATGGCAATCTGTGTTCCTTCCCCACAATCTATTAATATACTTTTTCCATTATAACGTACCATTAATGAAGTAAGCCACCTATATGGCAGCGGCATCATTCCTCCTGTGCCCAATAAACAAACATCCAGCATGAGTACTCCTATTCCGATGCCTTATTCAAGATACGTTTTTGCTACAGCAATTCTTTTGCTTCTTCACACTCCACTGGTACCCTGAACTTGGCTATCATTTCATCATAACATTTTTCACATAAATCAAAACTATGAATTTGCCCGTCCTTATCGCTGAAATAACCAAAAGATGCGTTTACATCAAAACACCCTTCTTTTAATATTCCATTTTCTACCAATAATTCTTTTTTACAATGATTACATATAACGGCTGCAAGTTCCGTTTTCTTTTCGTCCAGATATTTACGCATAGTCTCATCCTCCCAAGATGCACTAAATTAAGTCGTTCTATATCTGTAATTATACACGAGCTATCTATCTAAAAACAGTGGTAATTCTTGCTCGCTTTTCCTATCTCTTCCACATGATAAGGGCATCCTCTATGGGCATCTCATAGAAATTCCTACGAACTCCTTCTGTTTGGAACCCGAAGCTTCTATATAAACAGATTGCTGGTTCATTTCCTGCCCTGACCTCTAAAGTGAACGCCGTGACCCCTAATTTATTACCATCTTCCAACATTTTATTCATCAACATGGCCGCAATTCCAAGACGTCTGTATCTCGCATCTACCACCACATTCGTGATTTCCCCTTCACCGGCCAAATTTCTAAGACCGCACATTCCGGCGACTACCCCTTCACATTCTGCCACATAATATGAAGCATATTCCTGATGGAGCATTTCAAGAAAATCATCTTCAGACCAGGGCATAGAAAAATTGTCTGCTTCCAATCTGCCTGCCTGCTTTACATCCTCTTCTTTCATGGGTCTTATTGTTACCATTTATTAACCTCTATATTTACTTATACTTTCTTATTGCTTTTTTCCTGTTTCTCACGCTCCGCCTGAGACAATCTAAGGTAAATAGGCGAATGTTCCTCTGCCATTACTGTTTTACCCGCCTTATAGTAAACAGCACCAAGTGACGCAATTGCAGCTGCTCGCTGCCTGTTCATATGGGGCGGAGCAAAAAGATAAGGCACTTTCATAAGCTGAGCCAGAATATCTTTAAATACCGGTACTCCATCACCTAGAAATATAACACTCTGACCTAAAGCATTCAATTTGTCCACAAGATCTTCTATCCCAACAGCACATTGGTCTTCTATCGTTTGTAATTGATATTCCGGCGCCTTTATAAATTCATAAATGCCTGTGTATACCTGACTCCTTCTTGCATCCATCATGGGACACACATACCCGGAAGCACCATACATGTTATAAGCCAATCCCTCCAGAGTAGGTATTTCAATCAAAGGAATATTAAGAGCCAGCCCCAGGCCTTTTGCTGTAGCCGAACCAATCCTTAAGCCCGTGAAAGACCCCGGTCCCGCTGCAAGAGCGATTGCATCAAGGGTGGATAGATCCAGATTAATCATCCTCTTTATTTCCTCCAGCATAGGCAAAAGTGTCTGAGAATGTGTCTTTTTATATTGAATATTGTATTCCGCGATTAGGTTCTCATCTTCTACAATTGCTACAGATGCCACAAGTCCGGAACTGTCCAGTGCTAATATTTTCATCTTCTTACTTCTCTTCTATCTTAATACATCGATAGTCCATACCTTTGTTTAAGTCTTTTTGTATTGTTATTTGTTTGTATCTGGCAGGAAGAATATCTTCTATTAAGTTGGCCCATTCTATAAAGCATATGCCATCCCCATAAAAATAATCCTCATAACCAATTTCATCCATTTCCTCTGCATCACCAATCCGATATACATCAAAATGATAAAAAGGAATTCTTCCCTCTTCATATACTTGTAAAATAGTAAAAGTAGGACTAGTGACAGGCTCTAAAATACCAAGTCCTTTTGCCACTCCTTGAGTAAAAACAGTCTTCCCAACGCCAAGATCACCTATTAAGGTGTATACTTCTCCCGGAATAGCTGACTCGCCAATACTTCGTCCTAATTCAAAAGTATCTTTTGCGCTAAAAGAATCTATTGTCATATAAATCCCATACCCTTCTGATCAGCTATCTTTAGTAACGAATCTTTACTTTTTTAGGAGGCATATGAGTGGAAATCATTTCTATCACCTTCGGTGTCGTATCTCCTAAGTCTTTCCTTGGAAATATAGATGCACTTACGCGGGATGTATATAGAATAATACTTTTCGATGTAGAGACTGCCTTGTGCATGCTATCCCAATTAAGCTGCTGTACATCTTCTCCCTGTGACACTTCGATTCCCTCATCCGTCATCTTATAATGCAATGGCTGCTTAAATGCAGGTGTATTTAATGCCTGCTGTTTAGATTTTATAAAAAGTGTCCACGGCAGATATAGTAGAACGAGTAGTCCCGCAATTAAAAAAGCCACACTGCCATCTGCAAAAAACCAAACTATCATAAGTGCGCCGACAATGGTACCGATAAGACCTGAAGTGCTATAGTATGTGTGACGCAGCATGTAATCATATAAGATACCTGATGTAATCTTCACATCAAATTCAACTTCCATTTAATCACCCATGCCTTTCTTTGCGACAGAAATATTTCTATCACATAATAACAAAACGCCTACGTGGTAGGCGTTTTACCATTCATTATTTAATTATACAGAAATTCCTTCAAAGTGCAAGGAGTTTATTCGTGACGTAACGCTTCAATAGGACTGAGTTTTGCTGCTTTCCTAGCAGGATAAATACCAAAGAATAAACCTACTGCTGAGGAGAATATGGTCGCTACTATAATTGTTATCGCTTGGGTTTTTGGGATTACATTGAAAATTGAACCTAATGCATTCGCTCCAAGAAGACCTAATATAATACCGATAATACCTCCCAGCAAAGTAATGATACCTGCCTCAGCTAAAAATTGTGTAAGTATTGAACCGGTTCTGGCTCCTAAGGCCTTCCTGATACCAATTTCCCTTGTCCTCTCAGTAACGGATACAAGCATAATATTCATAACACCGATACCACCAACCAAAAGTGAAATTGCCGCCACAAAAGCAATAAAGGTAGTGATAATACTTAAGATACTATCAAACTGAGCGGTAATATCAGTGAAGCTCTGTACCATGATCTGCCCTTCACCCCGAACATTATATTTATTTTCCAATAAACTTACTGCTTTTTTTGCAATTTCAGTTGAATATTCGGAAGCTTCTGCCATAATATAAAACTGAGTAAAATCTTCAATCCAAAAGCCATAATTATTGCCTAGCATTGTTAATGGCATTTCTATCTGTAAGTACTGGTTCATTCCTGACGCCATATTGACAAAACTTGACGCATTATCCTGCCTGATACCTACAATGGTAAGCTCCTGCGTCGTCCCATAGAGTGTCAGGTCAAAGCTCATACCAATAACATCCGTCGTACCAAATAAGGAAATTGCACTGCTTTCAGATATAACACATACTTTATTACCGCTTTCCGCATCTCCTTTGGAAAAGTATTTTCCTTTAATGATTGGATCTGCATTTGCAAACTGAAGCCCTTCATTACCACCGGAAACAGTTGCCTCAAAGTTACCTTTGGGACCTTCTCCGCTTCCCCATGCATTAAAACTTGGGGTTACTGCCTTGATATGATCAACTTGATCCATCACCAAGTCAAAATCATCCTGCCCGAATGTAACTGTAGTATCCTTATTTGAACTGTCTACATAAATTGCAATCTGTCCGCTTCCAATACTTTCCAGTTCTTCATTTACCTGGCTTTTTACACCATTACCTATTGCCATAACCATGATAACCGAAGATATACCAATTATAATTCCGAGCATCGTAAGGATAGAACGGCCTTTATTGCTCTTAATATTCATAAGGGCAATTTTAATATATTCCCACATCTGTGCCATATTCTCTCTCCTTTACTGTGCAGGAATCGCTGTCACTGCCATTCCCTCTGTAATTCCTGAGGAAACCTCTGTCATTACCTGAGCTCCTTCACTTAACCCTTCTGTAATTTCAATATTCATATCAGAAGCAATTCCGGTTTCTACCGGCTTTCTTACTACAAAACCGTTTTCAACAGCATATACAAATTGACCATCCATATCTGTGTTTACCGCACTTGCAGGCAATACCAATACCTGTTCTGCCTTAGCTGTATTAACAGTAATTTTCGCTTCTAAACCAAGAAATATTTTATCATCAGGATTAGTAATTGTAATCTCAGTGCTTACGACTGCCGCACCGCTGTTATTTTTAGTAGCCATTTTATCAATCTTAGTTACTTCACCTTCATATTTGCTTCCGGCAATGGTAATAACCGCACTCTGTCCTAATGCCAGTTTTTCTAAATCGTACTTCGTAACAGAAATCACTACTTTTACATCTTCTGTGCTTTCCAGCTTAAACATCTGTGTTCCAACAGTAGGTGTTGCACCTTCTACGACATTCATCTCTGTTACTACACCATCAAATTCTGCCAATACACCATGTTCCGCATCAATAATAGAATTCAAAGTATCTTGTGAACTAATATTTTGCATCTCATTATTTGCTTCCAGCTCCTCTTTACCGCCTTGGTTCAATTTTATACCATCTGCGGAAGTTTTCTGAGATTTCATTTCTGCTTTGTATTCTTTACAATTAGCGAGCATATCTGTGTATTTTGTAATTTCATCCTGCCACGCACGGATATCTTTGTTATTAGTCTGCTCATAGGTATTGCTCTGAATTAATTTCTGAAGATTCTCATATTCTTCTGACATGGGTTTGTCAGCCCAATCAATGAGTGATATCTGCAATAAAGAGCCTTCGTAAGCAAGAGCTGCTTTTTTATCATTTACTTTTGACTGCAATTCCTTGATGTAATTATCAATGTCAGTAATCTGCTGTTCCAGTACATCCAGATTAATATTGGCTTCGCTCAAATCTCCAAGGCTTTCATTGTTCTTCTGTACTGCACTGCTATAGCTTCCATCATTTGCCTGCAGCTTTAACTCTGTTGTTCTTTTTTCATTCTGTAGGGAAGTAGCATCGTATGTGATGACAGGTTCTCCTTTTGAAATAGTATCACCTGCATTCGCATTGATGGTTCCTACCTTCACACTAATGGGAGCAAAATATGTTTTTACTTCACCGGACTCAACATTACCGCTGGTACTCAGAACCTGCTCCACATCTCCTTTTGTTACCTGTGCTGTATATACAATTGGTTTTGTATTTGCTGCCGCAATATTAGAATAAATAATAAAAATGACAAATACTCCTGCAATACCACCTATGATACTTCTCCTGACTACTTTTTTCTTCTTCGCCGGCTCCATCTTAGTTTTTGTCTTCTTTGTTTCAACCGGAGTTATTCCTTCTGTCTGCATTTCTACCACCTCTTTATTATGTTTCTTTTCTTTCATTACACGTCTCCTCTCTACCAAGAATTATTCACTTTCATCCATTACGCCTTCTGCGGAGTCATGAACAATTCTACCATCCTTAATCTTTATAATGCGGTCCGCCTGTGCGGCAATTTCACGATCATGTGTGATCAAAATGATTGTGCGTCCATCTTCATGGAGTTCTTTTAAAATCTCCATAATTTCCGTACTGGAACCTGTGTCCAAGTTACCCGTTGGCTCATCGGCAAGAACAATCGGAGGAGCCTGGGCAATTGCCCTTGCTATTGCAACTCTCTGTTGCTGGCCACCTGACATCTCAGATGGTTTATGAGTCTGACGATTTCCAAGACCTACTTTCTGAAGTGCTGTCTCGGACAGCCTTGTTCTTTCTTTCCTCGAAACACCTCTGTAAATCAACGGTAGTTCAACATTTTCAATTGCTGTCAGATTTTGTATCAGGTTAAATCCCTGAAAAATAAATCCGATTTCTTTATTTCTGATATCTGATAATTCGTCATCTTCCAGATTTGAAACATCCTGATCATGTAATAAATAAGTACCGCTTGTTGGTATATCTAAACAACCCAGCATATTCATAAGTGTAGATTTACCCGATCCCGATTGTCCTATTATGGCTACAAATTCGTTTTCATTAATTGTCAAATCAATGTGATCAAGCGCCCTTACTTCATTTTCTCCCGGATTATATATTTTACATATATCCCGAATATCAACTAATGCACTCATCCAATTCCTCCTGGTAATCTCTTCTAGTTCTATCGCCCTACTGTATTACTCTATTAATACATTAGTCACGTTTAGACTATTTGTCAATAACTTTTTATATAATTTAAAAAATAATTTCTACTCATACTTTTTTATTATAATAGAAATTACTAATAAATCCATAAGAATAAACTTAAAGTTTTATAAACATTCTTTTAAATTTGAGCAAAAAAACCTCA
>CAYXCV010000099.1:0-9951 GCA_964463365.1 uncultured Kineothrix sp. | reverse complement strand
AGAATATTGACTATGGAAGAGGATAAAGATATTTTTCATGGTGAAATCTGGGTTAATAATGAGAAAATTATTTATGTGGGTGATGGGAAAAACATGAATAATTTTTATAGTAAAAATAATACTTCCCATATCTTATGGGATGAGGAAATTGATTGCGAAGGAAATCTGCTCATGCCGGGGTTTAAAAATGCCCACACTCATTCAGGCATGACTCTTCTGCGTTCCTATGCGGATGATCTTCCGTTGCATGATTGGCTGAATCAACAAGTGTTTCCGATAGAGGCAAAAATGACGGAGGAAGATATTTACCATCTTACAAAGTTAGCCATACTGGAATATTTAACTAGTGGGATAACATCTATTTTTGATATGTATCTGACACCAAAGTCCATAGCAGAGGCTTGTATTGATATGGGGATGCGCTGTGTACAGACAGGGGCTGTGAACAATTTCAGCCAGTCGGTAGAATCAATCGAAGAGTGGTATCATGAATTAAATAATAAAAATCCTTTAATAAGCTTCCTTCCGGGTTTTCATGCGGAGTATACCTGCTCTAAAGAGTTGATGGAAAGAGTGGTGGATTTATCACATAAACTAAAAGCCCCCATTTACGTGCATTTATCTGAGACTGAATCAGAAGTTGAAGGATGTATAGAGCGCTATGGAATAACTCCCGGGGAATTTCTGGATTCGATAGGGATGTTTGAATATGGAGGAGGCGCTTATCATTGTGTGTATCTGACTGAGAAGGAAATGAAAATCTTTAAAGAAAAGGGAGTCAGTGTCATTACGAATCCCGGTTCCAATACAAAGCTGGCAAGCGGTATTGCTCCCATTGCACAATTTCTGAAACATGGTTTAAATATTGCAATTGGTACAGACGGACCCGCTAGTAATAATTGTCTGGATATGTTTCGAGAGATGTTTCTTGTTACCGGTCTTTCTAAACTTAGGGAAAGGGATGCTTCGGCGGTTGACGCCATGGAAGTTCTTAGGATGGCAACAGTCAACGGAGCAAAGGCAATGAAACTGGAGGATGCTGATATTCTGGCGGAAGGCAAGCTTGCAGATATCATTATGATAGATTTAAATCAGCCCAATATGCAGCCCATCAATAATATCGGTAAGAATATCGTTTACAGCGGAAGTAAGCAAAACATAAAAATGACAATGATACATGGAAATATTTTATATAGAGATAATAAATTCTATGTTCATGATAATCCAATAAATATTTATATAAAAGCAAATGAAATAATGAATCGGATAAAAAATGAAAAATAAAGAAAATCTTATGAAAGTAACTTATATTTATCATAGCGGATTTGCTATTGAATTAGAGCATTGTGTTTTATTATTTGATTATTATCTGGGTGAACTGCCTCAGTGGGATAAAAATAAAACAATCTATGCTTTTGTATCCCATAAACATAAAGACCACTTTAGTCTAAAAATATTTGACTTAGTCAGTCGATATGATAATGTATATTTTTTACTTGGAAGTGATGTGAAACTGAGTGAAAAGTATTTGGAGCGAAATCATATTTCTTCATCGGTGAAAAACAGAATAACGAACATAGGAAAGAGAAAAGAAATACTTTTGCATGATTTGAAGATTAAGACATTACGTTCTACCGATGCCGGTGTTGCTTTTATTGTTGAGGCTGAAGGAAAAGTGATATACCACGCAGGCGACTTAAACTGGTGGCATTGGGAGGGAGAGACTCTTTTATATAATCAGGATATGGAAAAGAAATATAAGAAAGAAATAGATGATATCAAGGATATTTCTTTTGATGTCGCATTTGTTCCACTTGATCCAAGACTTGAGAAGGCTTACGGATTTGGCATGGACTATTTCCTTGAAAATATACAAGTGAAGTGGGTTTTTGCCATGCATATGTGGGAAGAATATAGTTATATAGATAAATATAAACAGACAACAATTGGGAGCAGATATAGTAATAAAATTATAAATATATCTAAACCGGGACAGGAAATTACATTATGGAATATTTAGTTTTTATTTTAATGATTTTCGTATTTATTATTTTTGTTATGATTAAGGGATATGTTGACGATAGAAAAAAACATAAGAAATTTATTTTATGGCTTCGGAATAATTATGGGGTATTACCGGAACGAGAAGAATATAAACCGGAGGAAATGATTAAAATTTCCAGATACTTTGAAGCCCATAAAGCAGATGGTTTTCATATTGATGATATAACATGGAATGATTTAAATATGGATGCGGTATTTAAGCAGATGAACTACACTTATTCAGCCGCCGGAGAGGAATATCTATATTATCAATTACATACACCGAAGCAGAGAGCAGATGAGACGGAAACATTAGAAAAGCATATTAATTTCTTTATGGAACATGAAGAAGAGAGAATAAAATATCAATCTTATTTTGCGCAGTTAGGGAAGACCGGAAGATACTCTATCTATGATTATTTAAATTATCTGGATTTGCTTGGTGAGAGAAGTAATAAAATACACTATTTAGGTGATCTGGCAATTTTAGCATCGATTATTATTATGTTTTTTTCTGTCTCCCTTGGAATAGTTTTATTAATCGTTACTTTGTGCCGGAATATGATTAGTTATTTTAAGATAAAAAATGATATAGATCCATATATAACAAGTTTTAATTATATTTTAAGATTAATGGATAATGTACAGAAATTAAAGAAGATACCAATAGAGGTATTAGAACCAGAAATAAAAACACTAGAAACATACATGAAAAGTATGGGTAAGTTTAAGTCGGGTTCTTATATTATTATGTCATCTAACCGGATGAATGCTTCCAGTAATCCATTGGAAATAATTCTGGATTATTTTCGTATGACGTTTCATGTGGATTTGATTAAGTTTAACAATATGTTAGCGGAGGTCTATAAGAATAAAGAGGCCATAGATGGGATGCTTACCATTGTGGGCTATATTGAGTCAATCATCGCTATTGGTGCATATCGTGCATCCAGAGAGGATTACTGTATACCGGAACTTAGTGACAAGACGGAACTGGAAATTACCAATATGTATCATCCTCTGATAGATGATCCTGTGAAGAATAGTATTTTTACCAATAGAGGAGTGATGCTTACCGGGTCGAATGCTTCCGGTAAGTCTACATTCTTAAAAACAGTTGCCATTAATGCAATACTTGCCCAGACAATCAACACTTGCCTGGCAGATCATTATAGGGGGGAATGGTACCGGATTATGTCATCGATGGCACTGAGAGATGACTTGGCCGGCGGAGACAGTTATTATATTGTTGAAATTAAGTCTCTAAAAAGAATTCTGGATTACGTATCTCAGGAAGGGAATACGATACTTTGCTTTGTAGATGAGGTGCTTCGCGGAACGAATACGGTAGAACGTATTGCGGCATCTACACAGATTTTAAAAAGCCTGGCTAGTGCAAATGCAATATGCTTTGCTGCAACACATGATATTGAGCTGACCCATCTTCTACAGGATTATTATAATAACTATCATTTTGAAGAGGAAATCGTAGAAAATGATATCGTATTTAATTATCAGTTATTAAAGGGAAGAGCTACAACACGTAATGCGATTAAACTGTTAAGCATAATGGGATATGATGAGAATATTATTCATGAGGCGGAGGAATTAGCAGAAAACTTTGTAGAGAATGGAACCTGGGCAGACCAAATCATTGGCAAAGAAATATAGTATTGAAAGGAACATGATATCAAATGAAAGTAACAATATATACAGACGGTGCGGCAAGAGGCAACCCTGACGGTCCCGGCGGTTATGGCACAATCTTACAATACGTAGATCATAAAGGAACTCTTCACGAAAGAGAATATTCGGCCGGATATAAAAAGACAACAAATAACCGTATGGAGTTAATGGCAGTTATCATAGGAATGGAGGCACTTAATAAACCATGTATGGTAGATGTTATATCGGATTCGAAATATGTCACGGACGCATTTAATCAGCACTGGATTGATGGATGGCTTAAAAAGAATTGGAAGACCAGTGGGAACAAACCGGTAAAGAATATTGATTTATGGAAGCGTCTGCTGAAAGCAATGGAAATACATAAGGTTACTTTCATATGGGTGAAGGGGCATGATGGGCATCCTGAAAATGAACGCTGTGATGTGCTTGCAACAGCTGCCGCAGATGGTGATGACTTGCTTGACGATAATATAGAAGAAGTGGTATGATAAAAAATATAAATGTGTATGTTTTATAAAAATAGGAGGTTTTTATGGCTAACTTAATTCTATTTGTAAATGCGTTTCTATCTTATCTTTTTGTTTTTGTTATTATTTTAATTTTAGTTATAATTGCTTGTGTTTTAGGAGTAAAATGGAAAAAAAGTTCTGATGCTAAACTTATTGAGGGTGTCGAAGTTTTTTCTGAATCAGATTCTGATAACCCCTAAAAATAATAAGTGTATTCTGCTTGTAAACGAATATAAGTTAAGGGTGTTCATTTTGTGGACACCCTTTTATAAATAAATGAGGAGAATTATATAAGATAACATGCCAAAATCACCGAATCAGAAGTTAAAACTTTTATATATTATTAAAATATTAAGTGAGCAAACCGATGAGAATCATTGCATGCCTACGCAAAAATTAATCGATAAGCTTGCGGAATATGATATTTCAGCAGAACGAAAATCTATCTATAATGACATTTCCCAGCTCATACATTTCGGTTATGATATTATATATAATAAGGCAAGAAACAACGGCGGATACTATCTGGCAGAGAGGGAGTTTGAACTGCCGGAATTAAAGCTTTTAGTAGATGCGGTACAATCTTCTCGTTTTATTACTATTAAAAAATCCAGAGAATTAATAAATAAATTGGAGCGCTTTGCAGGTACTTATGAAGCAAAACAATTGCAGCGTCAAGTTTATGTTGCCGGCAGGATTAAAACGGAAAATGAGAGCATTTATTATAATGTAGATTATATACATAAAGCGATTCAGGGCAATGTTATGATTAGTTTTAAATATCTGGATTGGAGCTTAGAAAAAGAGCTAAGACCCAGAAAGAATGGTGCAGCTTATAAAGTCAGTCCATGGGCTCTTACCTGGCAGGATGAGAATTACTATTTAATAGCATACGACAAAACAGAGAATATGATTAAGCACTATCGTGTTGATAAGATGGGGGATATAGAAATCTTTGAGGGTGTTTTAAGAGAGGGCAGTCAATCCTTTAATCAGTTTGAAATTGTGGAATATACCAATCGTATGTTTGGCATGTTTGGCGGTAAAGAAGAAATTATAACCTTACAATTGCCCAATCGAATGATTGGTATTATCTTAGATAGGTTTGGTAAAGATATTGACATTAGAAAACGTGATGATTATTATTTTTCGGCACGTGTCAAAGTGGTCATCAGCGAACCTTTTCTAGGATGGCTGACCGGATTAGGAAAAGATGTAAAGATTCTTTCACCACAATCGGTTATCATTGAATATCACAAATATTTAGAACAGATTTTGAATAACTACAAGAATTAGGAAAGGCATGGTTGTAAGAATGAACTTGAATTTCGCTGCAAGAATGGATAATTTTGAAGAGGGTATTTTTCAAATACTGGATGAGAAGAAGAAAGAGTTAATCGCTAAGGGAATGACAGTGTATAATCTTTCGGTAGGAACGCCGGACTTTAAACCTGCTCAGCATATAATGGATGCCGTATCAAACGCAGCACAAAAGCCTGAGAATTATAAATATGCATTGGCAGATTTGCCAGAACTGACTGAGTCGGTCATAAATAGATTTCGAAAACGTTACCAGGTAGAGCTTGCGGCTGATGAAATCATGTCGGTATATGGATCACAGGAGGGAATTACTCATATTGGGTTATCTTTGTGTAATCCGGGGGATGTGGTACTTGTTCCGAATCCGGGTTATCCTATTTTTACAGTAGGCCCATTGCTTGCCGATGCTGAATTAATTACTTATGATTTACTTCCTGAGAATAACTATTTGCCTGATTTGGATCATATGGATCAAGAGGTTTTAAAAAGGGCTAAAATGATAATCGTTTCTTACCCGATGAACCCAGTCTGTAAGGCAGCACCAAAATCATTCTATGAAAGATTGATTCCATGGGCAAAAGAGAATAATATCATAGTGATTCATGATAATGCGTATTCAGATATTATATTTGATGATAGAGAAGGAATCTCAATCCTATCTATTTCCGGGGCAAAAGAAGTTTGCGCAGAGTTTTATTCTTTATCGAAATCCTATAATTATACAGGCGCCAGAATGGGATTTTTGGTAGGAAATAAGGAAGTGATATCCAACTTTAGAAAACTGCGTTCACAGATTGATTACGGAACGTTTCTACCGGTTCAATATGGGGCAATTGCCGCATTAAATGGACCGGATGATATGATAATTGAACAATGTAAGGAATATCAGAAGCGAAGAGATGCTCTTTGTGGAGGCCTGCGTTCCATAGGATGGGATATACCTGATAGTGAAGGTACTATGTTTGCATGGGGAGCCATACCTGAAAGATATGATGAGGATGATGTTGCATTTGTCATGGAACTTATGGAGAAATCCGGTGTGTTATGTACACCGGGAAGCAGTTTTGGCAGTTTGGGAAAAGGACATGTCAGATTTGCGTTGACGCTTCCTATTGATAAAATAAAAGAGGCTGTAAAAGCAGTGGAAAATTCAGGGATGGTTATTTGATACAAAATATCCCTCCTCTTTTTGTATAATTTTATTATGTACAATTCTTGACACAGTCAAATAATTAATTTATACTTGATAGTAACCACTAAATATAGGGTCAATAAACATATTCATCACCATATATAGTGATAATAATATGTGCGCGCATTACGGGTGTCTGCTTGAATTGGTTACACACGTCGTGCGTATTTTTGTCATTTGGATGAGAGAAATTCAAGGAGGTCATGGAATGGACAAGGAAGTTGCAAGTGAAGAAATGATACAAAACTATGGGAACTATTTTAAGCCGACGGGAAACATAAAAGTAATTAAAAAAGACGGAAGCTTGGAAGGTTTTAATGTACAGAAAGTAGTTGATGCCGTGGGAAAAAGTGCTTATAGGGCATTGACGAAATTTACTGAGGAAGAAAAACAACATATTTGCAAATATGTGGTAGATAAAGTAACTAACCTTGAACAGGACGAAATACCGATTCCTATTATGCATAATATTGTCGAGAGTGCATTGGAAGAGGTAAAGCCTATTGTTGCCAAGAGTTATCGTGATTATCGTAACTATAAGCAGGACTTCGTACGTATGATGGATGATGTATATAAGAAAAGTCAGTCCATTATGTATGTAGGTGATAAGGAAAATGCAAATACGGACAGTGCTTTGGTATCTACGAAGAGAAGTCTGATATTTAATCAGTTTAATAAAGAACTTTATCAGAAATTTTTTATGACTACAGAAGAAATTCAAGCCTGTCGGGATGGATATATTTATGTTCATGATATGTCTGCACGACGTGATACTATGAATTGCTGTCTTTTTGATGTTGGAAATGTTCTTACCAATGGATTTGAGATGGGAAATATTTGGTATAATGAGCCAAAGTCTTTAGATGTTGCTTTTGACGTAATTGGTGACATTGTATTAAGTGCTGCAAGCCAGCAGTATGGTGGATTTACAGTGCCTGAGGTAGATAAGATATTAGAACCTTATGCTGAAAAGACATATGCAAAAAGTTTAGAGAAGTATGTGAGACTGGGAATTGACAGTGAAACAGCAGAAGCAGAAGCTTATGCAGATGTTTTGCGTGAATTTGAACAAGGCTTCCAGGGTTGGGAATATAAATTTAACACCGTAGCAAGCAGTCGCGGGGATTATCCGTTTATAACGGTAACAGCCGGAATTGGTACCGGACGTTTTGCAAAATTAGCATCTATTTGTATGTTAAATGTAAGACGCAGGGGTCAGGGTAAAAAAGACTGTAAGAAGCCGGTTCTTTTCCCTAAAATAGTATTTTTATATGATGAAAATCTTCATGGTGAAGGAAAGCCGCTGGAAGATGTATTTGAAGCGGGAGTGAAGTGCTCCGCTAAGACAATGTATCCTGACTGGCTGAGTCTAACAGGAAAAGGTTATATTGCAAGCATGTACAAGCAGTATGGAAAGGTTATCTCTCCTATGGGATGCCGCGCATTTCTTTCTCCATGGTATGAAAGAGGGGGAATGTTTCCGGCGGATAAAGATGATTCTCCGATTTTCGTAGGAAGATTTAATGTTGGCGCAGTTTCCTTGCATCTACCCATGATTCTTGCAAAATCGAGGCAGGAAAGCAAAAACTTTTATGATGTGCTTGATTACTATCTGAATCTGATTCGCCAGCTGCATATCAGAACCTATGCGTATTTGGGGGAGATGAGAGCATCTACAAATCCACTGGCATATTGTGAGGGTGGTTTCCTTGGTGGTAATTTAAAACTGACAGATAAGATTAAACCAATACTCAAAGCAGCAACAGCCAGCTTTGGCATTACAGCATTTAATGAATTGCAGGAATTATACAATGGCAAATCTTTGGTTGAAGATGGTCAATTTGCTTTAGAAGTACTGGAACACATCAATAAAAGAATCAACGAATTTAAAGAAGAAGACGGAAACTTGTATGCAATATACGGAACACCGGCCGAGAACCTCTGTGGTCTCCAAGTGAAACAATTTCGTGCAAAATATGGAATTATAGAAGGCGTATCGGACAAGGAGTATGTATCTAACAGCTTCCATTGCCATGTAGCAGAAGATATTACACCTATTGAAAAGCAGGATTTGGAATATCGTTTCTGGGAACTTGCAAATGGCGGAAAGATACAATACGTCAAATATCCCATAGATTATAACATGGAAGCAATTAAGACATTAATAAGAAGAGCAATGGATATGGGGTTCTATGAAGGCGTTAATATGTCACTTGCTTATTGTGATGACTGCGGACATCAGGAATTAGAAATGGATGTATGCCCTAAATGCGGAAGCAGTAATCTGACAAAAATAGAGAGAATGAATGGATATCTATCCTATTCACGTGTACATGGGGATACGAGACTGAATGAAGCGAAAATGGCAGAAATTGCAGAAAGGAAGAGCATGTAATAATGAGGTACCATAATATTACGAAAGACGATATGTTGAATGGCGATGGTCTAAGGGTTGTCCTATGGGTTGCCGGTTGTTCTCATTGTTGCAAAGAGTGTCATAATCCTCTTACCTGGGATCCCAATGGCGGTCTGCTTTTTAATGAAAACGTCAAGCAGGAAATTTTTGATCAATTAGATAAAGAATATATATCAGGAATTACATTTTCAGGAGGAGATCCTCTTCATTCTTCAAATCGAATGGATGTGCGTAAGTTGATGGAAGAAATTAAAGAAAAATTCCCAACCAAAACCATCTGGCTATATACAGGCGATAGTTGGGAAAACATATTTCATTATCCTTTGATGAAGTTCGTAGATGTTTTAGTAGACGGGGAGTTCAAAATAGATTTAAAAGATTCCAGGCTTCGGTGGAAGGGGAGTAGTAATCAGAGGGTAATTGATGTACAGGAATCTTTAAAGCAAACAGATTCGGAAGTGCCTGTACTTCATTGCGGTGATTTTTCATAATTAAGTAAAATTACCTGCAACATAATTTAATAAATAATGAACGACTGGAGAAATATTATTGAAAAACATAAAAATTAAATATCTTACAGATCAGATAGAAAAATTAAAATATATTGATGGAAAATCTGACTGGATAGATTTAAGAGCTGCAGAAAAAATCGAGTTAAAGGCCGGTGAATTTAAACTGATACCGTTAGGTGTTGCCATGGAGCTTCCGGCGGGATATGAGGCGCATATTGTGCCAAGAAGCAGTACATTTAAAAACTTTGGAATTATACAGACAAATCACCA
>CAYXCV010000098.1:0-10014 GCA_964463365.1 uncultured Kineothrix sp. | reverse complement strand
CGAAAGGATACATTATTAAAAATAGCTCTGTCACCAAAGCCATGGGTTAGATTTTCTACATTTAAAATACTCATAATTTCCTCGTTTCCGTACTGCTTTTGTAATGCAAAAGTAAGTATAGCATAACGCTTATTTTATGACAATTATAAAATAATGACACTTTAATAAAAAAATGAGGGGTGTTTCGGCATAGTATTTTTTCTATGATGAAGGTGAAGCAGAAAGTAACGGGAAGGAGCAGAGAAATGAAGTGTATCACCACAGATTATACAAAGAAAGAATATTGGAAAGAAGTAGATATTCCGGCAGGTAAAACAACGGATTGTATGCATGTGGTCAATGTTTATCCGGAATTAATGGGACATATGGTGCAGGGGTTCGGAGGTGCTTTCACGGAGGCAAGTACTTATAATTATTCAAAACTTAGCGAAGAGGGAAAACGGGATGTGATAGAAGGATATTTTGGTGAAAGCGGATTGAAGTATAATATGGCGCGCACCCATATCCATAGCTGTGATTTTGCGCTTTCTAATTATACGTATGTGGAGGAGGGAGATGATTCTCTCTTAAGCTTTACCATAGACCATGACAAAGAACATATGATTCCTATGATAAAAGAAGCAATGAAAACCAGTCAGTCCAAAATCAGATTTCTGTCAGCGCCTTGGTCTCCCCCAGCCTTTATGAAGACAAATTCAGATATGAATCATGGAGGGAAATTAAAAAAAGAATACTATGAAACATGGGCAAATTACATTGTCAAATATATCGAGGAATATGAAAAAGAAGGAATCAAAATCAATTATATCACAGCACAGAATGAGCCTATGGCAGTTCAGACATGGGATTCTTGCATTTACACCGCGAAAGAGGAAGCGGAGTTTGTAAGAGATTATTTATCACCGGCACTTCTTAGAGCTAATTTAAGTAACGTGAAGATATTTGTCTGGGATCACAACAAAGAAGAAGCTTATGACAGGGTAAAAGCTCTTTTTCAGTCTCAGGGGACAGAAGATAAAGTAGCCGGAGTAGCCGTACATTGGTACACCGGAGATCACTTTGAAGCGGTGGAGGCTGTGAAACTAAAGTATCCGGAGAAGGCAATCTTTTTTACGGAGGGCTGTGTGGAATATTCCAGATTTGCAGGTTTCGATGAGATAGCAAAAGCAGAAATGTATGCCCATGATATGCTTGGCAATTTAAAAGCCGGAGTAGAAGCTTTTTTTGACTGGAATTTACTTTTAGATGCTAAGGGCGGTCCCAATCATGTGGGAAATTATTGCGCGGCACCAATGATGTGCAATGAGAATATGGATCTGGTAGAAAAGAGACTTTCCTACTATTATATAGGACATTTCAGCAGATATGTGAAACGCGGTGCAAGGGTGATTAAAACAAGCCGGTATACAGATAAGATAAAAACGGTTGGTGTGATTAATCCGGATGGAGAAAGAGTCATTATTATTTTGAATAAATCAGAGGAAACTGTGGAGGTGACGTTAAGGGAAGAGGGGCATGGCGGACAAATCGTTATGAAACCCCATACAATCTCTACGATTTGCTACAAAATAAAATAATGACACCTTTTTAAAAAACAGTACATGATAATGAAAGATTTCAATTTATATAATGGAATCATCAGTTAAAACTAAAAGGAGGATATGAAATGAAGTTTAAAAGATGGATGGCCTTATTGTTGGCAGGAGTAATGACGTTTTCTCTGGCAGCATGCGGCAACAACGCAGGTAGTACAGCATCAGAGGAGACAGGCAGTACAACATCAGAAGAGACAGGAAGTCAAGAAGCAGAGGGGGATACCACCGGGCAGGCAGCAACCGGTGAGAAAATTGTAGTATGGACCCTGGCAGCAGACTTAGAACAGTTTGCAGCACGCTATACGGAAGAAACCGGTAATGAAGTGGAAGTAGTAGTTATAGCTCCGGCAGATTACTCCACAAAGTTAACCTCAGCACTGGGGGCAAAATCAAGCGAAGTAGATGTAATCGTGGGTGAGCCGCAGATGCTTCCGAACTTCTTTGAAGCAGGATTCTTCGATGATTTGTCACAGTATAATGTAGATGATTATAAAGACACTATCGTAGATTACATATATGAAGCCGGAAAAGATGAAAGCGGTGTTCAAAGAGCGCTGAGCTATCAGGTAACTCCGGGAAGTATCATTTACAGACGCGATCTTGCAACAGAAATCTACGGAAATGATGATCCGGAATTTGTATCAGAAAAATTCAAAGATTTTAATACGATTCTTGCTACCGCTGAAGAAGTAAAAGATGCAGGCTACAGACTGTTTTCAGATTCCGGTAACTTAAGATGGTATGTGAATACAGAAGAACCGTGGGTAAAAGATGGTGTTTTAAATTTAAGCCAGTCAGCAATAGATTACATGGATGCAGGAGTGAAATTATATCAGGATGATTTGGTTGCACATGCACCGGAATGGTCAGCGGCATGGTATGCATCTATGGCAGGCGAACTTCCTATTGATGCAGGCTGGAGTGATCTTGCTGAAATCGAAAATGCAGAAATGACACAAGTATTTGCTTATTCCCTTCCTTCTTGGGGCGCACTTATCGTTCGTGATAATGCAGCAGACAATAAAGGAAACTTTGGAATCTGCAAAGGTCCTTCTTCTTATTTTGGCGGAGGAACATTCTTAGGAATCAATTCATACAGCGAGAAGAAAAATGATGCATGGGAATTCGTAAAATATTGCACACTGAACGATGAAACAGCACAGTGGTGGATTGATAATTCAAACGGTGACGTAGTATCCAATACAACAGTATTAGAGGCAAATAAAGACTATACAAACGAGTCTTTCGGAAATCAGAAAACCTATGAATTTTATATGGGTGAAGCAAAAAATATTGATTATTCAGTGAAAACAAAATATGACGATCAAATCGGAGGCTTTTGGGGAGCATCTATTGAAGCAGTACAAAAAGAGGAAATGACAAAGGAAGAGGCGATTGAAGACTTCTACATGCAGGTAGAAACAACATTCCCTGAGATTACAGTAGTGAGATAATTGATGAAGGCGGGAATCGTGGGTCATACCATGGTTCCCGATTTAAAAGTGATAGTGAGAGAAAGCAGGTGACCAAGTGGGAACAATTGGTAAAAATAAAAAAACCAGAAGTATTCAGAATAGAAATAATATGGGTTATTTCTTTATTGCGCCTTTCGTTATTGTATTTCTAACGTTCAATATTTATCCGGTTGCCCGTACATTATATTTAAGCTTTACAGACTATAGCGGATTTAATGTACCGACATGGATAGGTGTCAGTAATTATACGAGAGCGCTGAAGGATAAGCTGTTATGGGAAGCTTTTGGCAATACGATTAAGATTTGGGGAGTTAATATAATTCTACAGCTAGGCATTGCATTTCTACTCACTATTGTTTTTAGTGATATGAAATATAAGATGAAGGGTCTTAGTATTTACCGGGCATTATTTTATCTGCCCAACCTGATTGCAGCGACTTCAGTAGCTTATTTGTTTAAAACAATGCTGGACTGGAAATTCGGTTCCTTTAATCAGATTTTATCAGGTTTAGGATTGATTAATCAGGGAGTTGACTGGCTGGGAAGACCAACTTTACTTCGTCCCGTAGTCGGAGTAATCGGTGCATGGATGTGGTTTGGTAATTCATTTATTATGCTGATGGCGGGTGTTCAGGGAATTAACAGAGACTATTATGAAGCGGCCTCCATTGACGGAGCCGGAAGATGGAAGATATTCGGAAAGATTACCATTCCTTTATTGAAACCGATTATGCTTTATGTGGCGATTACTTCTCTGATTGGAGGACTGCAGCTATTTGATATCCCATACCTGATGACGCTTATGAATCAAAAGCAGCAGAGGGCAGTCAATACGGCAGTTATGCATTTGTACAATATGGCTTTTAAAAACAGACAGATTGGATATGCAGGAGCTATTGCATTCATATTATTCTTTATCATTTGTATCTGTTCCATTATCGTATATTTTATAATGTATTCAAAGAAGGAGGAAGATTAAATGGCTAAGAAACTGAATCAGTCTATTCTATATCTGCTGCTCTTCCTGCTTGCTATAATTTGTCTGCTGCCCTTTGTGATGATGCTTGTAAATGCAACAAGACAAGGTACGGACATCATGAAAAGCTTTACTCTTATTCCAAGCAACTATTTAGCTGAGAACTGGGCAGTAGTGAAGAAGAATCTAAATATTCCGCTGGGATTTAGAAATAGTATCTTTATCTCCATTACCAGTACGGTGCTCCTTGCCTATTTTTCTGCACTGACAGCTTTTGGATTTGCATTTTATAAATTTAAAGGTAGAAAAGTGATATTTACAGTTATCATTGTTTCCATGATGATTCCGGCACAGCTTGGTCTGTTGGGATTTTATGATTTGTCTATGAATCTTGGGTTAATTGATAGTTACATACCACTTATTGTGCCCTCCATAGCATCTTCGGCTACAGTATTTTTTCTCAGACAATATATACTGTCTGTCATGCCGAAATCGCTTCTGGAAGCACCAAGAATTGACGGTGCCAGTGAGATTTATATTTTCCATAAAATAGGTCTTCCGATTATGGCACCCGGCATAGCAACTATGTCAATCGGAGCATTTATCGGTTCCTGGAACAGTTACCTACTACCTTTGGTCATCTTAAATTCACAGAAGAAATTTACGCTGCCCGTTATGATAGCTTCTCTGAATTCGGTAAAGGATATTGCATCTAATATCGGTGCCACTTATGTGGCGGTGGCGATTTCAGTAGTTCCGATTATAATTGTATTCTGTTTCTGCTCCAGATATATTATCGGAAGCATTTCTGCCGGTAGTGTAAAAGAATAATAAGCAGTCTCCTTGTGTATTTATGGTCAGTTTGATATATTGGACATAGATAAAAAGGGAGACTGCTTTACTGATATTGCATGGGAGAGAATCGAATGAAATCGGGAAAAAGAAAGAGTTATCTTGGAATCGGTATGTTACTGGTGATAGGATGTATGATAGGCGGATGCTATAAAGAAAATACATATATCAATAATAAAAATGTGCAGGAGGACAGCATATCTGAGGAAATGGTTACTCTTGACTGGTATGTAAATTTCTCTTGGTTTAAAACCAATTGGGGAGAGAATGCAGTGTCGAAGAAAATAACAGAGGATGTGGGTGTTAATATTAATTTTATTGCTCCTAAGGGAAATGAAACAGAGAAGTTCAATGCCCTGATTTCCTCCGATACGTTACCTGATATTATTACGCTCGGCTGGTGGGAGCCTCAACTGGATAAGATGATAAACGAAAATATGGTATATCCGCTGAATGAGCTTGCGGATCAGTATGATCCATATTTCTGGGAAGTGACCAATGATAGAGCATGTAAATGGTATGAGAAAGAGGATGGAAATATTTATTGTTATCCCAATTCCAGCTATCTTCCGGAGGACTATGAGATTCATGATAATATTGGTTCCAATCAAACCTTTTTGGTGCGTAAGGATATGTATGATGCCATCGGAAGACCGAATATGACAACCCCGGAAGGGTTTATGAATGCAGTCAGAGCTGCCGCAGAAATGTTTCCTGAGATAGAGGGGCAGCCGATGATTCCCATCGGTGCTCACGCCTTTACCTCAAAAGGATGTGATTCCTTCGATCAGATGCTGCAGAACTTTCTTGCCGTTCCTTACGAGAAAGACGGAGAGTATTATGAAAGACAGACAGATCCGGAGTATATTGCATGGCTGAAAGTCTTTCGTCAGCTTGGAGTAGAAGGTTATTTGAAAGAGGATATTTTCATAGATCAGCGTACCCAAATGGAGGAAAAGCTGGCTCAGGGACGTTATTTCTGTATGCTTTACCAAAGAACAGATTTAAGCGACCAACAGAAAATATTATACCGGAATAATCCGGACAGTATTTATATTGCTGTGGATGGACCCAGGAATTCAAACGGCGATGATTATGTTCTTCCGGGAGCGGGAATCACCGGATGGACTGTGACTTTAATATCAAAAAATTGTGCACATCCTGATAAAGCCATTGAACTTTTTACATATCTAATCAGCGAAGAAGGGCAGAAAGCAACCTATCTGGGAGTAGAGGGACTCACCTATGATGAGGTAGACGGAGTACCGGTATTGAAAGAAGGGATTATGAGACTTTTAAATACCGACAGAAAAGAGTACGACAGACTTTACGGAGGAGATTATACTTACTGGATGTTTCAGAATAATGTAATGCAGCTAAAATGGAAGCCGCCTCTGTCACCTCCCCTGGGACAAATGGAGAAGTGGACTTACCCTTACACTTATTATTTGGAACAATATACCGTAATTTTATCAACAGATACGCCGGTTGGTTATACGGAATTGAAGATAAAAGAACTGTGGGGAGAAACATTGCCCCGGCTTCTTCTTGCCCCCTCCGAAGAAGAATTCGACCTGATTATGGAGCAATTCATAAGTAAAAGAGATGAGATGGGGTATGCCTTAGTTGTGGAGGAGTATACAAAGCAAATAAATATAACAAAAGAAAAATTGGGCATTCAGTAACGGCATAAAAGAATAACTGATAGGGATGGTAATCATAAAATTGAAGCGAATCAAAGATTTATGGCAGGGTCTAAAATTAAATGTAAAATTTACAATTATCATCATTGCATTTGTTATTGTGCCAATTGCAGTCTTTTCCATGTACCTTTTCTATAACATGGAAGAAACCGCAATCAAAGAGAAGCAAAACAGTATGGAATACAGCATTGAGAGCAGTTATGCCAGAATACTTAAAAATATAGATTCCATCAATATGTCTACACAGTTTTTCCTTAGTGACGGATTTCTAGCGGAATATCTTGGAAAGTTAAAGAGTGGAGAAGAGTTAAGCACAGAGGAAATCAGAGAGTTTTATAATGTTAACATTGCCTCTTTAGAGCGGATGATAAACAACAATCCGTATTTATATCAAATCAGAGTTTATGCGGACAGTGATAGTATGCAGGAAATGATGCCCATATTGTATAAAAAAGAGCGGATGGAACGGCTTAATTGGGCAAAAGATTCTGAACTATTGGGTTGGAAATATAATTATACGGATACAATTTTTGACTCTTATGTATTAAATCAGAATCAAAAAATTATGTCCTTTGTTACCAAAATTGAAGATTTTGAACATGGTGAATTGGGAATATTGGAAGTAGCGATGTCTATGAATACGATGTTTCCCGAACTATATGAGGATAAGTCTGGTAAATGGAGTTTTTTTATAGACAGCAGCGGTAATCGCTATTATGGGGAGGAAGAGGAAACAAGGGACTCCTATGTGGAGAATATTTTGTTACATACCGTACCCTTAAGTGAAACGGAAAGCACAGTATATGATGCGAAAATTAATGGAGAGTCATTTGTCATCGGCTATCTGCCGGTGAAGGAGTTGTCAGGAAGTCTGATTTATGTGGATAGTATCGCCACTGAAATCGGGAAGATTCATAACATGAGAAATGTATTTCTTCTCATTATGTGCATACTCTTATTTTTACTGATCAATCTGATCAATTATATTGTGAAGAGTCTTCTGAGTCAGTTTTACAGTATTTTATTCTCCATACGCGAGGTGCAGAAGGGTGACTTAAATGTTATCATTGAAAAGTGCGGTACCGATGAAATGGGTGAGCTTGGAACTCAGATTAACAAGATGTTAGAAAGAATTAGAGAATTAATGGACGAGAACATTAACAGGGAACGTCTGGTGAAGAATTCAGAGATAAAAGCACTGCAGAATCAGATCAATGCACATTTTATTTATAATGTATTAGAATCCATTAAGATGATGGCAGAGATTGATGAAAAGTATGAGATATCAGATGCAGTGACAGCTCTGGGAAAGCTACTGCGATATAGTATGCGCTGGGCTTCTGAGAATGTAACGGTGGCGGAGGAGATAGATTATATTAAAAACTATCTGGCTCTTATCAATCTACGTTTTGATTATGAGATATATTTATCGCTGAATATGGAGGATATCATATACAAGCAGGAAATACCCAAAATGTCCCTCCAACCGATTATAGAGAATGCGATTTATCACGGTATTGAAGAGATAGCGGAAGATACAAATATCTATATCAAAGGACAGGTAGAGGGAGAGGACTGCATCATCGAGATTACTGATGCCGGCAGAGGTATGAGTGAAGAAGAAGTTAGCAGGCTTTATAAGAAAATATCAGGTGAAATAGAAACAAGCGGCGGTTCCGGAAATGGAATCGGTTTAAAGAATGTACAGGATAGAATCAAGATAAGTTTTGGACAGAGTTATGGAATAGAAATTGCGTCCCAATTGGGCTGTTATACGAAAATTATGGTAAGAATTCCTTTACAGAAAAAAGAGGTGACACAATGAATACGATTCTTATAGTGGAAGATGAAAAAATGATCCGTCAAGGTATCAGAACAATGATACAGCGCAGCGGAATTCCCGTAAATAATATTTTGGAATGTAATAATGGAGAAAGTGCCTTTGAAATACTAAAAGATCAAAAAGTGGATGTGATGTTTACGGATATACGGATGCCTAAGATGGACGGAATTGAACTTGTTAAGTTAGCACAGGAGCTTCCCCATAAACCATTTATCGTTGCAATCAGTGGATATGATGATTTCTCTTATGCAGTGGAAATGTTAAAGGGCGGCGTCAGAGAATACATATTAAAGCCGGTGGAACGGGAAAAAATAAAAGAAATACTGGAAGCATTAGAAAAAGAAATTCTTCAGCAGCAGAAAGAAGAAGAGGAGATGGAACATATCGGCAGGCAGCAGTTAAAGTATGTGATGCTTAGTGATGTCACTAAGAAAGAAATGCAAAGGGTGGCCGATTGGTTCAGTGATCGATTAATAAGTAAGGATTATTATGTGATATGTACGCAAATGCAAGGCAGATTCGAAGATTCTGCAGATGACTATGAGTATCTCTACTGGAAAGATGTAGAGAAAAATTCTGTTTATATTATAAATAGCAGTCACAAGGATAGATTTCTGCAAGAAGAACTACATGGTTCCTTTAGCGGAATCAGCCAGAGATATCAAGGTATTGAATATATAAAAACAGCTTATCAAGAAGCAAAAGCGGCAAGAAAAGAAGCCTTTTGCATTATGAAGAATGAAATACATTACAAAGATATCTTGCTGGAAGAACAGAAATCCAGTACAACAGAAAGAGTTCATCAGATTGCACAGCAAATTGGAACTAACAGAGCTGCAGAGTCTATCGCAAGTATCAAACAGATGGTGAGAGATACCAAGAGAAAAAGACAATCAGCCACAGCTTTCGAAGAAGAAATGGGAGCATTGATTGAAGCCATAATAGATATTTATCAGAATGTGATGCCACAAGCAGAGGAAGAAGCGTCACGCTTTAGGGATATCTATAGTTATCCTGATATTGATTCCTTTACAGAGGAATTCACCGGATGGCTGCTTCTCTTTCATGAAAGACTGGGGGAGGAATTTGATGATTATAGAAATAAGTATAAAATACAAGAAGCGGTAAACTATATCTATGAAAATTATGATAAGGATTTGAATATGGCAGTGGTGTCTAACTATGTATCCATGAATTATTCATTATTTTCTTATGTCTTTAAACAGTACACGGGAAAGAACTTTGTAAATTATCTGAAGGAGATAAGAGTAGAACAGGCGCAAAAATTATTGATAAACACAGAGATGCGTATTATAGAAATCAGTAGAAAAGTGGGCTATGAGAATGAAAAACATTTTATGAAGCTATTTCGCAGTATGTGTGGAGTATCGCCTACAGAGTACAGGAAAAATATGCAGCTTAAAATGATGTAATTGTAAAAAATACACAAAAATGAGTGCTTGAATTTTACTATAATTGACAAAATTACGAAATAAGGCGAAAAATAGGTTGCAATCAGTTTTACTGAGTGTTATGATTTATACATGTTCCGGAAACGTTCCCGAAAACG
>CAYXCV010000097.1:0-10163 GCA_964463365.1 uncultured Kineothrix sp. | reverse complement strand
TCGGTCCCGGAGAAGGTCTTTTTACAAAAGAATTCTATGGAAATTGCTATAACGCTCTTCATGATGACGGAATTATGATTAATCAGCATGAAAGCCCATTTTATACGGAGGAGGCTTTCCAATGCCAGAGGATGCATAAAAGGATCATTGAATCCTTTCCGATCAGTAGAATTTATCAGGCTCATATACCGTCTTATCCGTCAGGACATTGGATGTTTGGATTTGCATCTAAAAAGTACCATCCGGTAGATGATTTAGACGGCGTGACCTGGACACTTCGGGGAGTACATACAAGATATTATCTGCCGAGATTACATCAGGGAGCTTTTGCTCTGCCGGCATATGTGGAGGAATTAGTAAAAGATGTTGAATAAAAATATAGTGAACTTTATCGGCTGTGAAGCGGAGTATACAGAAGCAGAAATCGTGCTGTTTGGCGCGCCCTTCGACTCCACCACTTCGTATCGACCGGGTGCCAGATTCGGAGCACAGGCCATCAGGAACGAATCTTATGGGCTGGAAACATACAGCCCTTATCAGGATAAAGACTTATCAGACAGCAAGGTTTTTGACAGCGGTGATTTGGAGCTTCCTCTGGGAGATACCAAGAAGGTACTGGCAGTAATCAGGGAGCGTGCGGAAATAATTTTAAAAGATGGGAAACTGCCCTTTCTGATTGGCGGAGAACATCTGGTAACTCTTGGAGGCGTTCAGGCTGCCGCAGAAAAATATCCGGATTTATATATCATTCATTTTGACGCCCATGCAGACCTTAGGGAGCAGTATTTGGATGTGGAAAACTCCCATGCCTGCGTGATGAGACGATGCTGGGAAATCCTGGGTGATAACAAAATCTATCAATTCGGAATACGTTCCGGTGACAGAGAAGAGTTCAGATGGGCGGGAGAAGGCCATGTACAGATGCAAAAGTTTAATTTTAATAACCTCTCGGAGACAATCGCAAGGTTAAAGGGGAAAAAGGTATATTTCACCATTGATTTAGATGTTCTTGATCCTTCCGTATTTCCGGGAACAGGAACACCGGAGGCCGGAGGTGTAACCTTTATGGAGCTTCTGGATGCAATGTTAGAAGTATCAAGAGGTTGTGATATTGTAGCCTGTGATGTGAACGAGTTAAGTCCTATTTATGATACAAGCGGCGTATCTACGGCAGCAGCCGGAAAAATAGTAAGAGAGCTTTTACTTGCTCTTAGCAAATGACCTTAGCAAAGATAAATATGATAAGAGGAGAATAAAAATGGGAAAATTATTAGTAATTGGATGCGGAGGCGTAGCAAGTGTTGCCATCCATAAGTGCTGTATGAACAGTGAAATATTTACAGAGATATGTATTGCCAGCCGGACCGTATCGAAATGTGAGGCATTAAAGGAAAAGTTGCAAGGAACAACAAGTACAAAGATAACAACGGCTCAGGTGAATGCTGATCATGTGGAGGAGTTGATTGCTTTGATAGAGAAAGAAAGGCCGGAGGTGGTACTTAATCTGGCACTTCCTTATCAGGACCTTACGATTATGGATGCCTGTCTGGCAACAAAAACTCATTATATAGATACTGCCAATTATGAGCCGGAGGATACGGCAAAGTTTGAATATAAATGGCAATGGGCATATCGGGAACGCTACAAAGAAGCAGGAATTACAGCACTCCTTGGAAGCGGATTCGATCCCGGGGTTACCAGTGTCTTTTCCGCCTATGCACTTAAACATTATTTTGACGAAATTAATTACATAGATATCTTGGATTGTAACGGGGGCGATCATGGCTACCCATTTGCCACTAATTTTAATCCGGAAATTAATATCCGTGAGGTATCTGCCAAAGGTTCCTATTGGGAGAACGGGAAGTGGATAGAAACAGAACCGATGGAAATAAAGAGGGTTTATGATTTTCCGGAAGTAGGGGTAAAAGATATGTATCTTCTACACCATGAGGAAATAGAGTCTCTTGCACTGAATATGCCTGGAATTAAGAGGATTCGTTTCTTTATGACCTTTGGACAAAGCTATCTGACTCACTTAAAGTGTCTTGAAAATGTAGGAATGACATCCATAGAGCCTATTATGTATGAAGGGAAAGAAATCGTTCCTTTGCAGTTTCTAAAAGCAGTTCTTCCTGATCCTGCGTCTTTAGGTCCCCGTACCAAAGGAAAGACCAATATCGGCTGTATTTTTACAGGGAAAAAGGATGGGAAGGAAAAGACGATTTACATCTATAATGTATGTGACCACGAGGAATGTTATAAAGAGGTGGGCTCTCAGGCAGTCGCATATACAACAGGGGTTCCGGCTATGATTGGTGCCCTGATGATTATGACAAAGACATGGGATAAAGCAGGCGTCTATAACATTGAGGAATTCGATCCCGACCCGTTTATGGAGGCACTGAATGCTTATGGGCTTCCCTGGAAAATCAGCGAGAATCCTGTTCTTGTAAATTAGTGTGATAAAATTCACATTTGGAAAGGATGCGGCTATTATTATGAAAAGAGAAGAGCTTAAAACTCCTTGTTATGTGGTGATGGAAAGTGCCTTAATCAAAAATTTGGAGATACTGGACGGAGTCCGCAGAAGAACCGGATGTAAGATATTACTGGCGCAGAAAGCATTTTCGATGTACTCTTGTTATCCTCTGATAAAGAAATATTTAGATGGAACAACAGCAAGCGGCTTGTATGAGGCAAGGCTGGGAGCAGAAGAGATGGGAGGCGAAACCCACATCTTTTCTGCCGCTTACAGAGAAGATGAAGTGGAAGAGATACTATCTTATTGTGATCATCTTATATTTAATTCTATTTCCCAGCTAAAGAAATATGGAGAGCGGGCTGCGTCAGCAGGTAAGAGCGTAGGAATCCGCATAAATCCGGAATGCTCCACACAAGCCGGGCACCCTATTTATGATCCTTGTGCTCCCGGTTCCAGATTAGGCATTTTGCAAGAGGAATTACAAAAAGAATATGGGGACATTCTTCCGTCTTATGTTGAAGGCATTCATTTTCATACCTTATGTGAGCAGAATGCGGATGCTTTGGAAATTACCCTAAATGCGGTTGAGGATAAATTTGCTCCCTGGATTTATCAGATGAAATGGATAAATTTTGGCGGGGGACACCATATCACAAGAGAAGATTATGATCGGGAACGATTGGAACAATGTATTTGTCATATAGCTGATAAATATAACGTGTCAGTTTATTTAGAGCCTGGTGAGGCAGTAGCACTCAATGCGGGTCATTTGATTACAACAGTAGAAGATATGGTACATGATAACAAAATAGGTATTTTAGATGTTTCGGCGGCATGCCATATGCCGGATGCGATTGAGATGCCCTATATACCACCCCTTAAAGATGCAGGGAAAGAAGGAGAAAAACAATATACTTATACTTTGGCAGGGCCTACCTGTCTGGCCGGAGATGTGATAGGAACTTATTCTTTTAAGAACCCTCTTCAAATTGGTGACAGACTTACTTTTGAAGATATGGCAATCTATACGATGGTCAAAAACAATACCTTTAATGGCATGCGCCTTCCAGATATTGTATGGGAAAAAGAAGACGGAAAATGTGAAATTATAAAAAGCTTTGGCTATGATAATTTTAAAAATAGAATATAAAAGAAAAATATCGTTCTGCACAAGCTCTATGGGCTATTTGTATCATATGCTGATAGTAAATCTTTCGAAAAGAGAAATAAATATGGCATATCAGAGAGAAAAAGCAGTGCAATATGCACACAAGTGGGCTTTCGGACGGAATCCGGCATATTATAATTTTACGGGTATAGGCGGTGACTGTACCAGTTTTGTTTCCCAGTGCATACATGCCGGAGGTGCACCTATGAATTACAAAAAAGATTTAGGCTGGTATTATAACTCTGTGAACAGTCGGGCACCTGCATGGAGTGGTGTTCAGTTTCTCTATAATTTCCTTACTACCAATAAAGGAGTTGGCCCCAAAGGCTTACTCATTCCTTTGAGAGATATTGAAATAGGTGATATTATACAATTATCTTTTAATGGTACGACATTTGGCCATACATTAATGGCAGTGAGTATCGGTTTTCCGGTGGATGAGAAAACCGTATTAATTGCAACCCATTCGGATGATAGTGACTATCGGCCGCTCTCTACTTATGAGGCGGCGGTAAAATACCGGTGTTTGAAAATTCGAATATAAAGTAAGGGATTTTATACATTGGCAAGAAAAGTTCATTTTAATAATGAAGTACATTATATAATCTACGGAAGAAGGGGGCGGTGATATGAAAAAGAGCAGAGAAGGCTTAAAGGTAGCTGCGGTTCTAGCAATACTGATTCTTGCCATTTTTGTATTAGATGGCACAACTAAAAACAGCAATGTAGACAATGCCGTTTCAGAAACTGCCGATATTAATGCTTCCGGTACGGAAACGTCTGAAAAAGAAGCAGATATTCCTAAAGAAACCACAGATGAGGTATCAGAGGATAGTTATAATGATTATAAAAAGATTGCATATGTAACGGTACCGGCATCCGAAAACTGGCGCTGGATCGGCACAGACGGACCGGAAGATGATGATGCGGTTTCAGAAGTGGATACAGACTATGTGACTCACATTAATTTTGCCTTTGGAATGTTGGAGGCTTATCAATTTGAACCGGATACCCTCGGATGTCCATTAAAAGAAGGGGAAGTGGCATCTCAGGAGGCTTATAAGAATCCGGAGGACGGACAATATCATTATCGGGCAACCGTGCAAGGGTGGATAGAGGAAATGGGAGCTCTTGTAGACGGAAGAGAATATTTAAGAGCTTTGGTTGCTTTAAAAGAAGAAAAAGAAGATTTAAATATTCTATTGTCCATAGGGGGATGGGATTCGGACGGATTCTGCTATATGGCAAAAACACCGGAAGGAAGAGCGGAATTCATTGAAAGCTGCATTCAATTAGTGAAGGATTATCGTTTGGACGGAATTGACTTAGATTGGGAATTTCCAACCAATGGCGGTTGGGGAGCTATTGCAAGCTGCGGTACCTGTGTGGAGGATGGAAACATTCTGTTACAGGAAATGCGCTCGGCTATGGATCAGGCATTTTCGGAGGAATATAAATTATTGACCATCGCTTCCGGTGCTTATCAGCCCTGGGTAGATGATGAAACATTTGCCATACTGGACTATATCAATGTGATGTGTTATGACTACGACCCTGGTACCGGAGGAGAGCAGGCAGGACTAGCTTATGCTGACATGGGAATGCAGATGCACATAGATATGGTAGGTGATACGCCGCAGAACCGAAGAAAATTGAACCTGGGATTACCCTTTTATAATGAGGGAGGTCCCCATCTGGTTCCCTATCATAAAGAATGGGATGGATATGTGGATGCCAGTCCTGAAATTATAAAGGAAAAAATGGAGTGGGTCAAAGATAAAGGCTATGGAGGTGCTTTTTATTGGGCATATTCTATGGATGTATTTGAACAGGATACCGAAGATATAAACAGTGATGAGATTAAGATTCTTCAAAGAACCCTGTATGAAAACCTGACAGCAAGTTAATATTCGCTTATACCTCAGATAAGCCGTTCGATTATTACTCGAACGGCTTATTACATTTTAAGTATAAAAATTGACAAGTATATCCATTTACTTATTTCCGTAAAGTTTATATGATAAATATATAAAATTAAGAAATAGGTAAGGTTGAGTGGATATGAATGAAAAACAGTTTGAAGCAATTGAAGATGCGGTTGCTATCATAGATAAGGATATAAAACAAGTATTGGATCTTGATTCCATTTCCAAGGAGGTGGGGATTTCTAAGTATCACCTTCACCGCTTATTTAAATCTATTACAGGAAAATCTCTGATGGCTTATGTAAGAAGAAGGAGATTAAGTTCCAGCTTAAATGAGCTGATTAACAGCAATCTGAATATTATAGATATTTCCAACGAATATCATTTTGAGCATGAGCAGTCTTATATCAGGGCATTCAAGCAGATGTTTGATATTACTCCGGCTCAGTATAGACGATTAAAATATGAATTACCCATAGAACAGAAAATAGATACTTATCATATGAGAAGTATCGGACAAGGTCTTATGATTGAACCTCGAATGTGTATCAGACCAGCATTTTATATTCAAGGTATCACAGATGAGATTGTACATGATAAGAATCTGGTAGATAGGGATACTAATAAGCTTGTAGAGATGTTCCAGAATATTTATTTTCCACAGATTGAAAATAAAGCGAATGACCATATTTACATTGGATATGTGATGTATACGCAAAATCCTCAGTACAGCAATCATTATATATCTTCCATTGAAGTAACCAAAATGAATACGGTCGAACCCCCTTTTGTAGTACGTGAAATTCCCACACATGAATATGCAGTGTTTCGTTATGTAGGGCTGCACTCTCCATATGAAGTTACTTATGCCACTTTAATGGACTTATACGATTATATCGAAAAGTGGAAAGCTGATTCAGACTATATACAGGCAGATGCTTTTCATTTTGAGAGAATGGATTTAGAGACGTGCAGTGAAAACTATTGTGAAATGGATATTTATGTACCGATTATGATTCAGAAATATGGATAAATCAATGGCAGTATAGTATACTTATCATATTATAATTTCCGGGGGTAAGAAATGAATGTAAAGATAAGAATGATTACGACTATGTTGATTTTCGGAAGTGTAGGAATCTTTGTTAGAAATATTCATATGCCTTCCAGTGTACTGGCAATGGTAAGAGGGATAATCGGAACCCTCTTTTTACTTTTAGTATGCCTCATTATGAGAAAGAAACTTTCATTAAAAGCAATTAAAAAGAATCTTAAATTTCTATTATTTTCAGGAACGGCTATTGGTATTCATTGGATTTGCTTATTTGAAGCCTATCAATATACAACCATTGCAATCGCAACTCTCTGCTATTATTTAGCGCCGGTTTTTGTCATATTGGCGTCCCCTCTATTATTAAAGGAAAAATTAACTCCTGCTAAGATCGGCTGTGTTTTACTTTCGCTGTTTGGCATGGTATTAGTTGTGGGTATATTCGGCACAGACAACCAGAGCGACAATGGAATTAAGGGCATTATTTTGGGACTGATCGCGGCATTTTTATATGCTTCTGTTATTATTTTAAATAAATACTTAAGGGAGATTGAATCAGTGGAAACAACGGTTTCCCAATTAGGTGTGGCGGCTCTGGTACTGCTTCCCTATGTTCTTGTTACGGTAGATATACAGACATTAACGTTTGACAAAAAAACAATCTTCCTTTTATTATTTGTAGGTATAGTGAATACGGGATTTGCCTATGTGCTTTATTTTTCATCTCTGTCAGAATTGAGTGGGCAGACGGCGGCGATATTCAGTTATATCGATCCGGTAACAGCTATTCTGTTATCTGCAATACTGCTTCACGAGTGCATGAGTGTGCTGCAGATTGTGAGAGCTCTTTTTATATTAGGAGCCACACTCATAAGTGAGATAGCCGGAAATCATGGCACAGTGGAGAATCTTGCATAAGATGATATTTATATGCAGGTTATGGAAAGGCATGGTAATATGACACTTCAACAGTTAAGATATGCAATTATGATAGCTGATTATGGCTCTATGAATGAGGCCGCAAAACAACTTTTTGTTTCCCAGCCTAATCTGTCCAAGACAATCAAGGAGCTGGAGGATGAAATAGGACTGGATATCTTTCTCCGTTCCAATAGAGGAATAGTAATCACACCTGAGGGAGAAGAATTTTTAGGTTATGCAAGACAGGTGACAGAGCAATATCAATTATTGACAGATAAGTATATAGAGAAAAAATCTAAAAAAAAATTCAGCGTTTCCTCCCAGCACTATACGTTTGCGGTAAAGGCTTTTGTGGAGTTGGTTAAAAAGATGGGAATGGAACAGTATGAGTTTGCCATACATGAGACAAAAACCTTTGAAGTCATTCAGAATGTAAAGAATTTTAAAAGTGAAATAGGTATACTATATCTGAGTCAATTTAATGAACAGGTTATAGGAAAACTTTTAAAAGAAAATAATTTAGAATTTTTAGATTTATTTGAATGTGATACCTTCGTTTATTTATGGTCAGGGCACCCCTTAGCTCACAAAGATATAATTTCCATGACGGAATTAGAAGAATTTCCATGTTTGGCTTTTGATCAAGGTAAGAATAATTCCTTTTACCTGGCAGAAGAAATGAAGAGTACTTATGAATATAAGCGTATCATCAAAGCCAATGACAGAGCGACATTGCTTAATTTGATGATAGGACTTAATGGATATACACTCTGCTCCGGAATTATATGCGAAGAATTAAATGGCAATGAGTATAGAGCTATTCCACTGGCAGAAAGCGAGAAAATGCGAATCGGTTATATTAAGCGGAAAAATGCGAGTATCAGCCGTATGGGTCAAGTGTATATTGAGGAATTGAATAAGCATTGCAGCATAGAATAGAATATTTGCCTGCGAATGAATAAGGGAGGCTATATATGATTGGAATTTATTTCAGCGGCACAGGAAATACTAAGTTTTGTATACATACCTTTTTAACAAATCTGAATCAAGAATTTGAAATGTACTCTATTGAAGATACAGAATGTATGGCTTCTATCTCAGAGCACCATGATATTGTTTTGGCTTATCCAATCTATTATAGTAATTTACCCAAAATCATGAATGATTTTATTCATCAGGTTGCTGACGTATGGAAGGGGAAAAATGTATATATAATTACAACTATGGCACTTTTCAGTGGAGACGGTGCCGGTGTGGCAGCAAGAATATTGAAAAAATATGGCGCAAACATAGTTGGTGGAATTCACGTTAAAATGCCCGATTGTATCGGTGATGTTAGAATTTTAAAAAAATCGCTGGAGAAAAATAAGATAATAACAAAAGAAGCTTCTGAAAAATTAAAAAGGGCAGCCATTCAGTATGTAGAAGGAAGTCCCACACAAAATGGTCTTAGTATAGCTAGCCGTATAGCCGGGCTATTAGCGCAACGGCTCTATTTCTATAAAAAAATGCAGCATTATTCAAATAAGCTGAAGATAGATGCTGCCTCCTGTATTGGCTGCGGCGTTTGTACTGAGGCCTGCCCAATGAATAATATAGAAATGATAAATGGGAAAGCAGTTTCTAAGAATTTATGTACGATGTGTTATCGTTGTATCAGCAATTGCCCTAAAAGAGCGATTACATTGTTAGGGAAGAATGTAATCGAGCAATGTAAGATAGAACGATATATATAAAATTATACGAAAAACAAAAAACGGTATAACAATAATTATACCGTTAATTGATAAAACAATCTGGTTTTCACTAACCTGATATGGAAGGCAGATTGTTTAAGTTATTATTTTCTGATCCGTCAGGTATCGATTTCAAATACTCTGTATCTTTTCTGTGCGCAACTCCTACGCCCTTGATTTCGCCGTCTTTAGCAAGATTAACCCCTTCCTGCTTAGAAACATTAGTACCGTCTGATAATTGATATCCGGTTACTTTACCGCTGCTTTTAACCAGACCTACAATTTCTTTTGCGTCACTTTTTGCTTCCGGTATATCATCTAAAGTATTCATAGCGAGTGCTTCACCCAACGTATTCTTATCAATATTTTTCATGAATAAAATCCTCCTTTGAAATTAGTTTGTACTAAAAAATAATTTATATTCGTTCACAGAATATATACAAAATTTCACAATTCAAACAAAACATAATTGTGAGGAAAAATGCTGGGAAATAAAAATTAAAAAATTTGGTAATAGTAATAATACCGTCTGACAGCGGCCTATGATATAATTTTATATATAACTACGGTAATTGTGTGCTTTACATAGGCAATTGGTGTGGAAGGAGAGGGAACTGATGGGAAAGAAATCTAAAACGGAGATGAGTTTTGTAACATATGAGCTGAGAAGACTGGCAGTAGCAGTGGGAGGTATGCTTCTTTACGCAGTCGGAATGAATTTATTTGTTGTTCCTAAGGGGCTATATACCGGAGGACTGATGGGTATTTGTCAAGTGATACGTACCCTTCTTGTAGAATATGCGGGCTTACCGATTCATAATTTTGATATTGCAGGTATTATTTATTATATTTTTAATATTCCCCTCTTTATTATAGC
>CAYXCV010000096.1:0-10259 GCA_964463365.1 uncultured Kineothrix sp. | reverse complement strand
GTTTCTAAATGGAACAAAGAAATAGATTGGGATAAAGTAAAGAATGCCGGTGTGGATTATGCGATTATCCGTGTTGGTTATCGAGGAGCAACAACCGGTGCCTTAATTGAGGATCCTTATTTTAAGACAAATATCAAAGGTGCGTTAAGAGCAGGTATACCGGTGGGAGTGTATTTCTTTACCCAGGCACTGGATGCGGTTGAGGCTGTGGAAGAAGCCAGTATGGTTATTAATATGTGTAAAGACTATCATATTACATATCCTATCTTTATTGATACGGAGGGAGCCGGTGGCAACGGAAGGGCTGACGGATTGGATGCGGATACACGTACTCAGGTGTGCAAGGCCTTTTGTATGACGGTAGAAAGTGCCGGATATAAGGCAGGTGTTTATGGTGCCAGAAACTGGTTCAATCAGATGCTTCATATGAAGACCTTGAATGACCATATTATATGGCTGGCAGAGTATCGGGAAGTGCCCATTTATCAAGGCTATTATCATATGTGGCAGTATACTTCTGGAGGAAAAATAGACGGTATAGAGGGAAATGTAGATTTAAACCTCAGTTATTTGAAAATAGATGCGTTATCTGGTGGGGAAGAAGACCAAACCATAGAAGAAGATTCCGAACCGGATGCCAATACGGAAACACCTGAGGCTTCGTCAGATGTGATAGAACCTAAGGTAATCGGCGGAACAAGTAACGCAGAATGGTAAGTGAAAAGGAGCTATTAAATGGGAAAGATAACAGTAGAAACATGTGAGATAGAGGGACTTAAGATTATCACACCGGCGGTGTTTGGAGATTCCAGAGGATACTTCATGGAAACATACAATGCCAAGGATTTTAAAGAAGCAGGGCTTGACTATGACTTTGTACAGGATAATCAGTCGTCATCAAAAAAAGGTGTTCTTCGCGGACTTCATTTTCAGAAGGAATACCCGCAGGATAAGCTTGTGCGTGTGATTAGCGGTGAAGTGTTTGACGTAGCAGTAGATTTAAGAGAAGGAAGCAAGACCTTTGGCAAGTGGTTTGGTTTGGTTTTGTCGGCAGAAAATAAAAAGCAGTTTTTCATTCCCAAAAACTTTGCTCATGGATTCCTAGTATTATCAGACGATGCGGAATTTGCTTATAAATGTACTGATTTCTACCATCCTAACGATGAAGGCGGGCTTATTTATAACGACTCTGCGATTGGAGTGGAGTGGCCGATTCCTGAAGGAATGGAACTGGTTATGTCTGAAAAAGATTTAAAATGGGGCGGGTTAGAGAGTTTCGCCCGGGAAAAATAGGAATTTAATATGAAATCAGTAAAGCAAGAAAAGAAGTTTACAAATAACATAAAACAAGAAATTAAAAGAATACCTAAAAAGGCATTCATGGGTATCTTTTATCTATTTGCACTTATATTAGTTATTATCATTGCGGCACATAGCAATCCCTTAGCCGATCCAACGACAGAAACCATGAAAAAAGTAATGGCTTATTTGCTCATTGGGTTTACTTGCGTCATATTCGGAATATTTTATGACAGGCTGATTGTACTTCCCAAAGAACTGCTTCAGAACAGGAAACTGATATGGAAGCTGTCCAAGAATGACTTTAAGAAAAGATATGCAGGCTCCTATCTGGGAATGGTATGGGCGTTTGTACAGCCGGTGGTAACGGTGGTTATGTACTGGATTGTATTTGACAGAGTATTTAACACAAAAGCACAGTTGATTGCCAGCGGAGTAGAAGTTCCCTATGTACTTTATCTGACTGCGGGACTGGTTCCATGGTTTTATTTTTCAGAGGCATTGACCAACGGAACCATGGCTCTGATTGAATATAAATATCTTGTAAAACAGGTAGTGTTTAAGATTAGCATACTGCCGATTATTAAAGTAATTGCCGCTACTTTCGTACACATATTTTTCGTAGCTGTGTTATTGCTGATTGCTATGGCTTATGGTTATCATCCAACTATTTATACATTACAGATTTTTTACTATAGTTTCTGTGGCTTTTTACTTGTTCTGGCCATCAGCTATACCACTTGTGCGGTGGTTGTATTTTTTAAGGATTTACAGCAGATTATCAACATCGTTCTTCAGGTTGGTATGTGGGCTACTCCTATTTTATGGGATATCAATATGCTCAGTGATAAGGTGAAGCCTCTATTTAAATTAAATCCTTTGGTCTATATCGTAAATGGTTATCGTAGTGCAATATATGAACAGGAATGGTTTTTTGAACATTTTTATTCCTCCACTTACTTTTGGATTTTTACAATAACTTTATTTTGTATTGGTTCTTTGATATTTAAAAGATTGAAAGTTCATTTTGCTGACGTGATGTAAAGGATAGTGCAGAGCAAAGACAATGTAGGTGATGGAGAAGCTTAGAATGAAAGATAAGAAAATTGCAATACAGGTCACAGACCTGGATAAAGTATATAAACTATATGACAGGCCTTTTGATAGAATGAGAGAGGCTCTTGGACTAACGAGACAGAAGCGGTATAAAGAGCATCATGCCTTAGATAAGGTGAATATGACCGTATATCAGGGAGAAACCGTAGGTATTATCGGAACCAATGGTTCCGGTAAATCCACTATTTTAAAAATAATTACCGGAGTACTGAACCCATCAGATGGAGAAGTCGAAGTGCAAGGACGCATTTCCGCTCTTTTAGAACTGGGAGCAGGCTTCAATATGGAATATAACGGAATTGAAAATATTTATTTGAATGGTACCATGATAGGATTCTCTGAGAAAGAGATTGATGAGAAACTGGATGCGATTCTATCATTTGCTGATATCGGTGACTATGTCTATCAACCGGTGAAAACCTATTCCAGTGGTATGTTTATACGTCTTGCTTTTGCTTTGTCAATCAACATTGATCCGGAAATATTGATTGTAGATGAAGCATTATCCGTAGGAGACGTATTTTTTCAGGCTAAGTGCTTTCATAAGTTTGAAGAGTTTAAGAAAATGGGAAAGACCATATTATTTGTTAGTCATGATCTTAGCAGTATCAGTAAGTACTGCGATAGAGTTGTGCTTTTGAACAAGGGTGTAAAATTAGGTGAGGGTACCCCTAAGGAAATGATAGATGTATATAAACGGGTGCTTGTAGGTCAATATTCTATTGACGAGGAGGATAACGGCGGTCTGTTAAACGATAAAGAGCTAAGACAAGCGGCCGGAGCAAAGTTAGGCGTTAATCCTGAACTCCTGGAATATGGCACAAAGTCGGCACAGATAACGGATTATTATATCACAGACAGCGCTGGTGTTCGCACCACCGCTATTATTAAAGGACAGGAATTTACCATTCACATGCAAGTGGATATTACGGAAGAGATTTCTGCTCCTATTTTTGCATTTACTGTTAAAGATAAACATGGAACGGAAATCACAGGAACCAATACCATGTTTGAAAAGGCTTTTTTAGAGTCTGTAAAAGCAGGGGATAAAAAGATGATTACTTTTTGTCAGAAAATGAGCTTGCAGGGAGGCGAATATCTTCTTTCCCTTGGTATAACCGGATATGAAATGGATGACTTTGTGGTTTATCATAGATTATATGATGTAATCAATGTAACGGTAATATCAGATAAGAATACCGTTGGGTATTATGATATGAATACCAAAATTGAGGTGACAGATTGTTAAGAGAAGTATGGCAGCTTCAAAAGAGGAGAAGCAGGGTATGACGGAACAGATCGGAAAAGTAATACTTGATTATAAATATTATCCGGGCGAGGATTTTTATTGTGATGGTGAGGTGGAGGATGAGCTTCTTGATATTGTAAAGAATCATTCTCCGGTTGAATATCAAAGAATAATTGAGGAGCGGTCCAATTGGCCTATTCTTTATCATTTGTCCCCTCTTCGCGAGAATATTGTGGATTGGATTCCTATGGATAAGACGGCTAAGGTATTGGAAGTCGGAGCCGGATGCGGAGCTATTACGGGAAAGCTCTCCGAGAAGGCAGAAAGCGTTACATGCATAGAGTTGTCCAAGAAAAGAAGTCTGATTAACGCATACAGACATCAGGACTGTGATAATGTTACAATACATGTGGGAAATTTTAAAGATATTGAACCCACACTTCCCTGTGATTTTGACATTATATGTTTGATCGGTGTATTTGAGTATGGTCAAAGCTATACGGGAACGGCGCATCCCTATGATGATTTACTCAAGATGCTGCTGCTTCATCTGAAAGAGGATGGCAGGATTATCATTGCCATAGAAAACAGGCTGGGACTTAAATATTTTGCAGGCTGTAAGGAAGATCATCTGGGAACATATTTTTCAGGTATCGAAAACTATGCCCAGGGAGATGGAGTACGTACCTTTTCCAGAGGGGGACTGGAACAGATATTTAAAAGATGCGGGGTAACGGATTATTCTTTTTATTATCCTTATCCGGATTATAAATTTATGACTACTATTTATTCCGATGGAAGGCTTCCCCAGCAAGGTGAACTGTCGGACAATCTTAGAAATTTTGATCGGGACAGAATGCTCCTGTTTGATGAAAAACAGGCATTTGATAGTATCATACAGGATGGCCTGTTTCCTACCTTCTCTAATTCTTATCTGGCAGTTGTGGGTCATGGATTTGATCTTAAGTATGCCAAGTATTCCAATGACAGGACCACAGAGTATGCCATACGTACAGAGATATGTATCGAAGAGAATGATAAAACAGTAAGAAAATATGCGCTGTCTGAAGAAGCGGCGGAGCATATCAAAAATACGGAAGCTGCCTGTACCAATCTGTCAAAAAGATTTGACGGAGGACAGCTTAAAGTCAATCAATGCGCAATCAATGATAGTGGTACAAGCATTGAGTTTGAGTTTGTAGAAGGAATCACTTTGGAGGAAATACTGGATGCTTGTTTAGAAAGCGGACAGATGGATCAATTTCATGCTTTGTTTAAAGAGTATTTGCAAAGAATTTCTTATCATGAAGAACAGCCGGCAGCGGATTATGATCTTATTTTTTCAAATATTATAATTACCCCTATGCTTTCGGAGGAAAGAAGGGGAAGAACAACAGCGGATCAGCTGACCTTAGAAGAAATAACCGGTGGTGTTTGGACGATTATTGATTATGAATGGACCTTCGGCCGGGCGATGGATGCAAAAGAAATTGCGTTCCGTGCCGTTTATTGCTATCTTCTGGAAAATGAAAAAAGAAGTATACTGAATCTTGACGCAATTATGGAAACACTTGGTATGACAGAGCAAGAGGCAGAAGATTATCGCAGGCAGGAAATGGAATTCCAGAAGTTTGTAACCGGAAGCCATAAATCCATGTCAGAGATTCGGGATGCTATAGGATATAAGATAATGGAACCCCAGAAATGGGTGCATAAATTTGATGATTCTTCCCTTAAAGAGAGAATCCAGATTTATGAAGACCGGGGGGATGGATATAGCGAAGAGGACTCCTATTTTGTGAAGGATGCTTATGAAAATGAAACGGTCATCGCACTTGATTTAGAGATGGATGGGAATGTCTCTATGCTGCGTATTGATCCTGCTATGGATTACTGCGTCGTAAAACTGAAGGAGCTTTTATTTAACGATGAAGAAGTGAGAGTAAATAGGGCAAACATTATTACCAACGGAAAGACGTTAAAGGATGGAAGCTATGTTTTTGCTACCGACGATCCTAATATCAATATACGCTTAAGCAATCTAAACAGAAAAGCACTCAATACTCTTACGGTTAAAATGGAGATGATTCGTCTGACAGAAGAGATGGCAAAAGATATGGCAGGTGCCGTGAAGAGATTATTTTAGAAGCGGGAAAAGTAAAGGAGCATAAGGTGGGCGAAGCAGGAACCAGACAAAGCTTAAAACAGTTGCTGAAAGAAAAATTAATCGAAGTACAGCGGAAGAAATACTGCAAACAGTTAGATAGAAAAACAGTTACCTATGATGCCTGGATTAGAAAGCAGGAAAGAAAACTGCGGGAAGATGTGCTGCATAATGATGGGAGCCAATTCATTATAAAAAGAGTTCCTTATGAAGTATGTGAAAGCTATTTGAGAGGATCGGAGCTTACGAAAGAGAAAGCAGATGTTATTTTGTTCCTGGATTCTGAGGGTGAGGAAGCAGAGCTGGCGGAGTATTACATTACGGAATTTATGCGGATGCATCCGGAGTCAGAAATGGTGTATGGAGATGAGGATGTACGGAGTCCGGAGGGAATTCGTTATACCCCATGGCTTAAGCCTGATTGGTCACCGGATACATTTTTATCTGATTTTTATTTTGGTTCTGTTTTTGCAGTACGTCCGCGTACTCTTAGAAAGCTGTCCAAAGAACAAATCAAGATGCTTTGGCAGGATATACAGGGGGATGACCGGATTGGAATATACCGGATGTGCTATGAGATAGCAAAGATAAGCGGCGGTTTTACACAAAGAACGGAAGAAATGGCGGCTTGCAGCGATTTTCCCATCGGACATATTGATGAGATATTGTTTCACTCCTCCTATAATAAAGACATGAATCTGCTCACAGGGAAACCAGTGCTTTTGGTGGAAGAAGCAGAAGAAAGTAATAAACAATCTCCTTTGATTTCTATTATTATTCCTTCTAAGGATAATGAAGAGATTCTAAAGTGCTGTATAGAATCTGTCATCAGTACGGCAAGTATGGATTATGAAATTATTGTTGTGGATAATGGGAGTAAGGAAGAGGCCAGACAGTTTATTTCCGGTTATTTAGGGGACAAGAACTGTGTGTATCTGTATGAAGAAATGCCTTTTCATTTTTCTCGCATGTGTAATAGGGGGGCGGCAGCAGCAAAGGGCGAGGTGCTGCTCTTTTTGAATGACGATGTAGAGATACCGGAGTCTCAGAAGGAGTGGATGGGGAAGCTGTACCGGCAGGCAACAAAGCCTTATGCGGGTGCCATAGGTGTAAAGCTATTCTATCCGGAAACAGATAAAATACAGCATGCCGGCATTGTCAATTTACGTCTTGGACCTGTTCATAAGCTGCAATTTAAAGAGGATAATATCGGTTATTATTTTAATTTTAATAAAGGCATGAGAAATGTCATTGCCGTAACAGGCGCATGTCTTGCCATAGAAACAAAGAAGTTCTTACAGATTAAGGGCTTTCCGGAGGAATTGGCGGTGGCATTCAATGACGTGGATTTATGCTTTTCTTTGTATGAGTTGGGTTATTATAATACGATGATTCAGGATACTTTCTTTTATCATTATGAATCCCTAAGCCGCGGACAAGATGAGGAAGAAGAGAAGCTGAATCGCCTGCTGACAGAAAAAGGTAAATTATATAAAAGGCACCCAGCTCTTTATGGTACCGATCCTTTTTATCATAAATATCTGGCAAATGATATGCTCAGCAGTGGATTTGATTTAAAATCAGACTATGAATATACGGAAGATATTTCAAGTAGCCCTGTGGAAAACGGGAATAAGTTGTTGCATGGGGCAAGAGAAGATGCCTGTGTTATGGTAAGTTTGGAATATGCCGGGGATCTGAAGGAATGGGAATACGGAGAAGTGCGGGCAAAAGAGACAGAAGACGCCTCCCCCGGCTACTATATACAAGGCTATGCGTTTGTGACAGGCTCAGATAATGCTTGTTTTGAAAAAGTAATCATATTAAAGGATATGTCGCTTAAGGATGAACCGTTTTTGTTTATCAAGCCGGAAACATTGATTCGCAAAGATGTGGAACAGAACCTGCCTGATCAGATAAATGTAGGGATGACGGGATTTCGGGCAAAGATTTGCAGGAAAGATCTGGCAGCAGGCAACTATCGTATTGGAATCCTGATGAAAGATAAGTGTTCCAGGCAGAAGCTTTATGTATGGACCAATCGGTACTTGGAAGTTAGTAATAAAAGAGGATAAGAGGTAGGAATGAATGCAGGATCAAAAAACGGACTACAAAGAGCTCTATGAAAAAGAACATATAAAATCTGCGGATTTGGCCAGCCGGGTAGCAGAACTGGAAGAAAAAAATGATGAACTTTCATTTAAAATAAATAGGATCAAAAACAATCCCTTATGGAAGCTGAGTGCTCCTTTTAGAAAATTCATGCATTTGTTAATCAGACAGAGGGATCGCTTGAAAAACTGCGGAAACTTCAGGGGAATTGCAGCCAAAATCAAGTATAAGAAGAGGGAAAGAGAGGCCATGGAGCAATATGGTACGGCTAGCTTTCCGGACGAGAATAGAAGACTGGAAGAAAGTAAGACACAGTTTAAGAGACAGATTACATTCAGTATCCTGGTTCCTCTTTATAACACTCCGGAAGGATTCTTGCGGGCAATGCTGGATTCCGTAGTAGGGCAGACTTACGGGAACTGGGAGCTTTGTTTGGCTGACGGTTCTGATACTGATCATGGGTATGTGGGGGAAATCTGCAAGCAATATATAGAGCAGGATAAAGCTTCCCGTATTGTATATAAGAAGCTGGATAGCAATGAGGGAATCTCAGGAAATACAAATCGCTGCCTTTCTATGGCCACCGGAGAATTTATCGGGTTATTTGATCATGATGATATTCTTCATCCTTCGGTTCTTTATGAGTATGCCAAAGCAATCAATGAAAAGAATGCAGACTATATATACTGTGATGAGACAACATTTAAAAATAACGATATCAACAAAATGCTGACCATGCATTTCAAGCCGGATTATGCCATTGACAATTTAAGAGCTAACAATTACATTTGTCATTTCAGCGTATTTGACAGACAATTGCTGGATGGCAGTGAGTTATTTCGTTCTAAATATGACGGCAGTCAGGACCACGACATGATTCTGAGACTGACAGATAAGGCAAAGAACGTTGTTCATGTACCGAAACTAATGTATTATTGGCGTTCCCATTCAGGCAGTGTAGCTTCGGGAATACAGGCTAAGACTTATGCCATTGATGCGGCAAAAGGTGCGGTTGCAGAGCATTTGCGCAAACATGGATATGAGCATTTTAGGATAACCAGTACGAGAGCATTTGAAACTATTTTTAAAATCAGTTATCAGATTATTGGTAATCCCAAAGTTTCGATTATTATTGCAAATAAAGATCACGAGCCCGATTTGCGCAGGTGTATTACTTCCATTCTTGAGAGATCTACGTATGATAATTTTGAAATTATCGTTGTGGAAAATAACAGTCAGACACCGGAAATCAAGAAGTACTATGAAACCTTAAAAGACAATGAAAAAGTAAAAATTGTTACCTATGAGGGAGCATTTAATTACTCGGCAGTTAATAATTTAGGTGTTAGAGAATCAACCGGAGAGTATATACTACTACTCAATAATGACACCCAGGTAATTACAGTGAACTGGATTGAGGAGCTGCTTATGTATGCCCAGAGAGAGGACGTAGGGGCAGTGGGAGCGAAACTCTATTATGAAAATAAGACGATTCAGCATGCAGGTGTTGTGTTGTCCCTTGGTGCGCACCGCACGGCAGGGCACAGTCATTATGGCCAGCATAGAGAGAATCTGGGATATATGGGAAGACTTTGCTATACTCAGAATGTATCCGCAGTCACCGGTGCCTGCCTTATGGTTTCTAAGAAATTATATGAGCAAGTGAAGGGACTGGATGAATCCTTTGAAATATCCTTAAATGATGTGGATTTTTGCATCAAGCTAAGAGAACAGGGATATTTGAATGTTTTCACACCTTTTGCAGAACTTTATCACTTTGAATCCATATCCAGAGGACTGGATGATTCCGGCGAAAAAGCAAAGAGATATGAGGAAGAATCGGCACGTTTCAGGGATAAATGGAAGGCAGTGCTTAAGAAGGGTGACCCTTATTATAATCCTAATTTTTCTTTGGACCGCAGTGATTTTTCATTGAAAATTAATTAGAGTATGTTATAATCCGTTTAGGATTATTCAAATATTAAAAAGCAGATTTGGAGGAACTTACATGAGTTATAAAGAAAAATATGAATTTTGGTTAAATGATTCTTATTTTGATGAAAAAACAAAAGAAGAACTTTTGGCACTTAAAAATGACGATAAGGAAGTAGAAGACCGTTTTTATAAGGAACTGGAATTCGGAACAGGCGGTTTAAGGGGTGTGATTGGTGCAGGAACGAATCGTATGAATATTTATACGGTGAGGAAAGCGACCCAGGGACTTGCAAATTATATTATTCAGCAGGGTGGAAAAGACAAAGGCGTAGCGATTGCATACGATTCCAGAAGAAAATCTCCGGAGTTTGCAGATGAGGCAGC
>CAYXCV010000095.1:0-10300 GCA_964463365.1 uncultured Kineothrix sp. | reverse complement strand
CAATGTCTTTCAGTGTCAACTTATTTTGGTAATTCTTCTGGATAAATAAAAGCATTGTCTGCATTCGTATTTGCAGTCTGTGATCTTTGATTGAAATGTCAGTTTGCATCTCTTCTCTATGGGCATATAAGATGCGCCATATCGCCAGTAATTCTTCCTGTACCAGAATTTCATAGCAATCACTTTCGACTCCCTGATGTTTGAATGGAAGAAGAGGAAATTGTCCATAAATACCCAGTGGACCATATTTCTGTAAAAGTGAAAATATTAAATCCAGATGTTCCAGAATATCTCTTTGCCAGGTAATGTTTCTCTTCAAAATAATAAAAGGGATGTTATCATTCAGCGTGATTGGTTTGATATATTTATCACTGATTACACTATTCAGAGGTGCAATAAATTCATCTGAAAAAACAATGTTTGGACAATCGCATTTTTCCTGCGAGTCAACTTGCCGGAAACTATGCAAAGTATTTATATTCAGAAATATCCCATCTCCTGCAGAAAGAGTGTACACTGAATTACCTGCCTGCACTTCAACTGTGCCATCTGGTACGGTAAAAAATTCCATGGCGTTGTGCCAGTGTAAAGGCCAGCTGCGATTCTCGAAGAGATGCAATTCATCAACGTAATACTGAATAGGAAATTCAAGACTTCCGTGCTGTGTTTTTTCCTGAAGGTTAGGTTTCAGTTGCATTTTGTCAGCTTTCATACGCTTCCACTCCAATCTACACTGTGTTTGGGAATATACTGCTATAAAATGGCGATATAATCAATTGATTATTCGATGCTATGAGACTATAATTACATTTGTTGCAAACATTTGCAATAGAAGAGGTATAAAAAGATGATAAAAAATAATTATAAATTCACTATCTACGCGTGCTTTATCGGATACATTGTACAGGCTATTGTGAACAACTTTATTCCGCTGTTATTTTTAACCTTTCAATCCGGTTATGGAATCCCGTTGACTAAAATTACAATGCTGATTACAATCAACTTTGGCTTGCAGCTCATTGTGGATTTGCTGGCTGTAACCTTTGTTGACAAGATTGGGTATAGATTTTCTATGGTAATGGCACATGTATTCGCCGCAGCGGGTCTGGTTTCCTTGACGATATTGCCCGATTTATTCTCCGATCCTTTTGTTGGTCTTTTAATTGCAGTGATGATTTATGCCATCGGCGGCGGGCTGCTTGAGGTTTTAGTCAGCCCTGTTATGGAAGCATGCCCTACTGACAATAAGGAAAAAGCAATGAGCCTGCTGCATTCCTTTTACTGTTGGGGACATGTGGGTGTGGTGCTGCTGTCTACCGCATTTTTCTGGTTATTTGGCATAAACAACTGGAAGCTGCTTACTTTATTTTGGGCGGCAATACCGTTATTTAATATGTTTCTATTTATTAAGGTGCCTATGGCATCCCTGAACGGTGAGGGAGAGAACAGTTTGACGATGAAAGAGTTATTCTCGAAAAAGGTATTCTGGGTAATGATGTTAATGATGCTTTGTGCGGGTGCGTGTGAGCAATCGGTCAGCCAATGGGCTTCCACATTTGCAGAAACAGGCTTAAACATCAGCAAAACACTGGGAGATCTTGCGGGTCCTATGACGTTTGCTGTTCTAATGGGTCTTTCCAGAGCTTATTATGGGAAATTTGGCGATAAAATCAATCTGGAACGTTTTATGACTTCCAGTATACTGCTTTGTATCTTCTCTTACCTTTGTATTGTTTTTGCCCCTGTTCCTGCATTAAGCTTACTGGGCTGTGCATTGTGCGGACTTTCGGTTGGTATCCTTTGGCCGGGTACCTTCAGCATGGCATCGGCGTCCATAAAAGGAGGCGGAACAGCTATGTTTGCCCTGATGGCTCTGGCCGGTGACTTGGGATGTTCAGGCGGACCGACACTGGTAGGAATCGTATCCGGACGGTTTGGCGAAGATTTAAAGATGGGTATATTAGCCGCTATCATCTTTCCGGTAATACTGCTGCTGAGGATGTTAGTAAACAAATGGACCAGAAAGAAAATAGGAGAGCCGGAAGTGGTATAAGCTTTTGTCTGCAGAATAATTATATATGGCAGAAATTTAAAAACAACAGATTGCGTTATGCTTTCTGTTGTTTTTAAATTACTGGTAAACAAAAGACATATTAATGTCTTGTTCATAGTCTCCGAATTTTTGTCCGAACAGATTAAAGCCTCCTATGAATTCGGCATCCTTTTTATTGCCGATACGTACGGTAATAAAATGGCTGTCATTCAGATGCAAATCATCCAGAGAAAGAGTGCTGCTTTGTTCATTATTAATATAAGTAAGCTTGTCTGTAATTGTTACAGTAGTCAGCAGACCATATTGAGTTGATCCGCCTTCCCACCATGAAGGATTCAGTCTTCCTCTTCGTGCACCGAAATCACCGGGGCAACGCCATGTTCCGCTTTCTTTTCCATTGATCCATATAGTGATGTCTGATTTCCAATCCTCTCGGTAGTTAGGGGCTTCCGAACAAATTTCAAAGGTGAGCAGGAGCTGTTTTAGTTTTATGTTATGCGCAAGTGAATATGGGAATTTGTACTCTACATATCCACCGGCAGTCCATATAATTTGCGCATTCATACGCTCCGGTAAGAAGAAGTCGGCTGGACGATCCTCATATCCGATAGGTGCGTCTATGCCGGCTAGTCCGCAGGTTGGTTTGATGCTACAGTCGGTATAAGCTCCGACAGGCATAGATATTGTAGAAATTTGATCCACTCCGGCGGGTAATCCTGCCAGACGGATGCTGACAAAATCATTTTTTCGGCTGCAAAGCTTCATGGAGCCGCGAGATCCCGGTTGCTGTTCAGTGTGTATGAGACTGGCACCTTCTAATACTTTTATGTGCAAGGCAGCAGTAGAGGCCGGTATCTGTAAAAGCTCTGCAATTTCACCTATGTTAAAACAGATAATAAGGATGTATCTTCGGATATACAAATGCAAGATCAACAAGAATCTGTCGAACAAACGGAAGAAAAAATTAACCTTAAGTTTATGGGATGGGGGAACGATGCGGAGGTAGCAACATTTCAGTCAATGATCGATCAGTTTGAAGAGAAGTATACCAATGTTTCTGTTGAGTATACGGTAGTACCATCTGCAGATTTTGATACAAAGCTGCAAAATATGATAGCGGCGGGTGACCAGCCGGATGTATTTTACTGTGGGATTGATTATATTATGAAATATGCAACAACTGAAAATTTATATGATTTAACTTCTTTTGTAGAAAATAACGACATATTCGATAAGGATAATGTGTGGAAAAATGCCATTGATATATATAGATATGATGGTAAAGCATTAGAGAATGGAGCAATTTACGCACTACCTAAAGATGTAAGTGCATTTTCCATTGTTTATAATAAAGATTTATTTGATCAAGCAGGAATTGTTCCGCCTACCGAAGAGAATCCTTGGAATTGGAACGATTATCGTGATGCAGCATTGAAATTAACAAATAATGATGTGTATGGCACATCCATGTACTCTTTAGAATCTGCCGTTTGGTCCAATGGTGCAAACTGGTTGGATGATTCTTTGACTATGGTGGCATTTACAGATTCTGATTTTACGCAAGCACTTCAATTTGTTGCAGATTTAAGATGTAAAGATAAATCAGCTCCGTCTTCTGCAGAAGAAGCATCCCTAAGCAGTTATGATCGCTTCATGCAGGGCAAGCTTGGCATGATGGGCGTTGGATCTTGGGCGACGGCTGATTTATGGAACAATTGTGATTTCGAATGGGACTTGATGGACTGGCCGGTAAGTCCAAATACAAATGAGAAAGCAGTCTGGTTTGGAAGTGCAGGGCTGGCAGTATCTCCCACAAGTGAAAATATTGAAATGGCTTGTAATTTGGCAGCATTTCTGGCATTCAACGAGGAAGCTCAGCGTACCAGTTACACGTCCGGTATGTCGGTACCTACCTTAAAAGATATGGCTTATGGGGAATACATGGAAATGGATAAGGCACCGAATAATAAAAAGGCATTCTTGAATGTGCTTGATGACTACGGACGCCTTGCAACACAGTCTCGCACCTTTAATCAAGAATGGTGGAGTGAATTCAATTCAGGTATCGACGCAGTATATGATGGTGAAATAACAGCACAAGAGTATTGTGATTCTATGGCAGAATCTGTTCAGCAGCTTTTAGATAAAAGCATAGAACAACAAGAGGCTCTGGGTAATTAGGCACTCATGGATTCCGGAATGGAAAGGGAGTTATCAATTATGTTCAAAAAAAATTTGAAACGTAATGAAAAAATAGCGGGACTATTATTTGTTGTCCCGTCTATGCTGCAATTTGTTTTCTTCTTCGTATTGCCATTATGCCTATGCCTAATTGCGGCTTTAACGGATTGGAATGTATTGGCTAGAAATAGAAATTTTATCGGACTGAATAATTTCATTGAATTATTTCAAGATAAGAAGTTTTGGATTGCATTAAGAAATACTATTTATATGTTATTGCCCATCCCTTTTTATATGACGTTGGGATTATTATTTGCCTTAGCATGTCATAAGAAGATAAAAGGGAATAAAGTATTTCGAGTGATTTATTATCTGCCTTATATTTCATCTATTGTAGCTCTGGTTTTAATTTGGAAATGGTTGTTTAATTCAGAATTCGGTTTAGTAAATCAATTTCTTGGAATATTTGGAATTGCAGGACCTAACTGGTTGAATGATCCGATCTGGACGCGCAGGATGATTATACTAATGATTGGTTGGAAAATGATTGGAATCACTTCTATATATTTCTTTGCAAGCTTAAAGAATCTTCCGGAATCTTATTATGAAGCGGCTATTATTGACGGTGCAAGCGCAAAGCAGCAGTTCTTTCATATAACATTACCCTTGCTGACACCGATTATTTTTTACTTAGTGACTGTTAATATTATTGGCTCTCTGCAGACTTTTATTGAAGTGGATTTATTTACGACAGATGGTGGACGCAACTATGGTGTAGCAACCGTTATCTATTATATATGGCAAAAATCATTTAAATATAGCCAGATGGGTTATGCATGTGCGGCGGCAGTCGTTTTTGGAATTATGATTTTGCTGCTTACCCTATTACAATTTAAAATATCAAATAAATGGGTATATGAAGGAGAATGACAGTATGCGGATAGTAAAAAGAACGACACCAGGCAGAGTACTTGTTTTTATTATATTACTTGCAGGAGCATTTACGATGATTATTCCGTTTGTATGGATGTTATCTACTTCTTTAAAAGAAGCCAGATTGGTATATCAAATACCGCCTGAGTGGATACCCAACCCTATAGATTGGCATAATTATGTAGAGGTCTTTCAAACGGCAAACTTAACAACTGGTTTGACAAATAGTGCTATTGTATCTTTTAGTGTCGTTTTATTTAGTACATTTACCTCAACACTTTCGGCGTTTGCATTTGCAAAGCTTAATTTTCCATTTAAGTAATTTTGTTTTATGGCAATGCTTTCTACGATGATGATCCCTTTTGTTGTGTTGTTGGTACCTCAATATATTATTTATACAAAAATTAGATGGATTAATACATTGCTTCCGCTTATCATACCCGGCGCATTGGGTAATGTCTCTATGATTTTTTTTATAAGGCAATATATGATGGGATTACCGACGGAGCTATTAGAGGCAGCTAAAATAGACGGATGTGGATATTTTAGAATCTATTGGAATGTTTTTCTGCCTCTTAGCAAACCGGCTATTATCAGCAATATTATTATGATATTTATGGCAACCTGGAATGATTATTTTGCACCAATGATTTTTATTAATGATGCAAAAAAGCAAACTGTTCAAGTTGTGATTGCCATGTTAAATTCTTATCATGAGACACAAACAGATATTCCGGTCGTTATGGCAGCCTCATTGATCGCTGTATTGCCTGTACTTATTTTATTTATTACTTGTCAGAAGCATTTTACGGAATCGTTTGCTATGACAGGAATTAAAGGGTAAAGAGAGGGGTATATAAAAATTGAATAGAACATACAAAAACCCGATTGCACGAAATGGAGATTTCGCGGATCCATTCGTTTTAAGATACAATGGTAAATATTATCTTTATTGCACAAATCCGGATATTCGATGTTTCAGCTCTTATAATTTAGTTGATTGGAAACCGGAAGGTGCTTCTATAGAAGAAGATACCTTTCCGGATATGGTTCCGTTTGCACCGGAGGTCGTATATTCGAATGGTAAATTTTATATGTATACTTCTCCTTCCGGATTTGGACACTATGTACTGGAAAGTGACAAGCCTACGGGACCGTTTCATAAGATTACAGATAACATTGGTCACGCTATTGATGGTTCTGTTTTCATTGATGATGATGGCAGATGGTATTTTTATTGGGCAGGAGAAGGTGCTATATGGGGATGTGAAATGTACTCCCCGATAAAGTTTGGTGAACCGATTCGGACAGGAGTCACTTTACATGGATGGACAGAGGGACCTTTTATTTGCAAGCGTGATGGAATCTACTACATGACATATACGGGAAATCATTACTTAAGTAAAGGATATCGAATTAATACGGCAAGCAGCCGCCACCCTTTGAAAAGCTATAAAGATGATTCAATGAATCCTGCTGTCATACATACGCAAAATGATGTGGTGGGACTGGGACATAGCAGTACCATAATCGGGCCTGATTTAGTATCATATTATATGGTTTACCACAATATGAATGAAGATGCATCTCGTGATTTAGATATAGACCGGCAATTATGGTATGGAAATGTAACGCAGATTTTAGGACCTACGAGAAATGCACAGCCCGTACCTGCTTTACCGGATTATGCTTATCCTGATCAAACAGATTATAAGGTAAAAACATTGGAATGGGATATATATATAGGCAGCTATGAGCAAGTTGGTGACATGCGGTACAGTAAAAGTAATCATTTTATGATATTAACTAATACATTATTTGCCAGAGATTTTACAGCGGAATTTCATGTGGTTCTTCCTGCGGCTGCGGGAGAGAATAAAAGAGGATTATGGTTAAAAGATACGAGCGGAGCTTCTTATAGTTTTGTGTTAGACCGGTCATCTCATAGCTTTCAAGTATGGGATGAGCAAAATAATAAAATAATTGCCTCAGAAAAATTGCCCTCTGATTATAAATTTGAGACACTTCACACGATTCGATTAGAAAGAAATGGAGAACTCATAGAATGTTATATTGACAATAGACATCAACTTAGAGTTACGGATATGCAAATAGGCAAGTTCCGATTAGGCTATTTTGCAGAAGGAGGCAGGATTGGTTTTGGTTATACTGCGCTGACAGAATCTACTTATCTGAAAGAAATAAATCAAACGCTCATACCGGCAGGCTGCTCCTTTTATCCTGTTTTTGGAAATGGAGATATAATAAAAGGTCAGGATGGAAGTATTTTCCTAAAAAAAGGAGAAGAAGTACAATATAAGCTACAGATTGATAAAGAAGGAGATTATACTTTTTTTATAAATCATAATATAGCGGAAAAAGGCAATGTGATTGAAGGTTATGTGGATGAGAATCAAATGGAATTTATAGCCGGAGACAATCATCTGATGCGCTACCGGATTAGACTTGCTGCAGGAGAGCAAATGTGGAAGCTGCGTGTAAGTGAAGGGTTTATTAAGATAAAAAGCTTAAAAATGATTATGAATAAAGAAGATGATATTCTTTTATATGAGCTAAAAGAAAATCCGATTACAGATTTTGGGAACTATGGAAAAAAGTTATATGGACAGGAAACGTGGTGTGATTATTCCGTGGAGGCAATGATAGCTCCGCATTACTTGGATGAAAAGAGCAGAGCCGGAATACTTATGAGAGTTACGGAACCGTCGGAGGGCGGTGAAGGTGCTGATACGGTCTTAGGAATTCATTTTTTCATCGGTTATTCTGTCAGCCTGACAGGGAATCAACTGATCATTGCACGTCATCAATATGACGAATCAATATTGGCCGCTTGTCCATGTGAAACAATATCAGGACAGAGTTATAAGCTGCGTGTAATAGCAGCAGCTTCTCAAATCAGCGTATGGATTAATGATGAAAAAACACCTAGGCTGTCTGTCTGTGATAAAGAGCCTATTACAAATGGCTGCACAGGAGTTTGGGTGAATCATGCAAGAATCAGTGTTAAGCAGTTAGTAATAAAACAAAACACTTTGGAGAAAAGAGATGAATAAGATAAGACGGACAGAGTATCCAAGACCGCAATTTGAAAGATCGGAATGGATGACTTTAAATGGTTTATGGGATTTTTCTTTTGAACAGGAAATATATGATCAAAAAATTTGCGTACCTTTTGCATATGAATCAAAATTATCGGGAATAGGCAGTAAAGATTTTTATAACGGAGTTTGGTACAGAAGAAGTTTTTGTGTTCCGGATGAGTGGAAAGGCAAGAATGTAATTCTTCATTTTGGAGCAGTTGACTATGAGTGTGATATTTGGGTCAATAATAAGCATGCGATCTGCCATGTTGGGGGGCAAACCAGTTTTCATACAGACATAACACAGCTATTGGAAGATGGTGAAAATATTATAAAAGTGCATGCGAGGGATTTTCATCAAGATTTAGATATTCCCCGGGGTAAACAATATTGGAAAAAAGAATCTGCCAGTATATTTTATACTGCGACTACCGGTATCTGGCAAAGTGTGTGGATGGAGCCTGTATTCGAGCATTATATAAAACAGGTTTTAATTACACCGCTGTTTGATGAAAAGTCAGTAAAATTTGAGTATGAATTAGAGAATTCAATGGATTATTATTTAGAGACAGAGATTTATTTTAAGGATAAGTTAGCAGCAAAAACTTCTGTTATGGCACAAAAGAAAGGCTCCTATACAGTAAAGCTTGATGAAGCGGCACTAGGGGCATGGAATTGGGTTGAGGATTTAGCCTGGACACCGGAGACTCCCAGATTATTTGATGTTAAGTATGCATTAATAAAAGAAAATACAGTGATCGATAAGGTAACATCTTATTTTGGTATGAGAAAAGTTTCAATAGAAAATGGCAAATTTTTATTAAATAACAGACCTTATTATCAACGATTGATTTTAGACCAAGGCTACTGGCCGGAAGGTTTGCTTACCGCTCCAAGTGATGATGCTTTTATACAAGATATTATGTTAGCTAAAAAAATGGGATTCAATGGAGTGCGCAAACATCAGAAAGTAGAAGATCCTCGTTTCCTATACCATGCTGATTGTCTTGGATTTTTAGTGTGGGGAGAGATTGGTGCAGGCTATGCTTATTCCCGTCGTCTGGCTCTGGACACTATAAAAGAATGGTCAGATGTGGTGTTACGTGATTACAATCACCCATGTATTGTTGTTTGGACACCTTTAAATGAATCATGGGGAGTGATGGAAATTGCTCAGAGCAAAGAGCAGCAGAATTTCTGTAAAGCTTTATGTGCCTTAACAAAAGCGTTAGATACAACCCGCCCCGTCAGTGACAATGACGGATGGGAGCATGTAGGAGGAGATTTGCTTACTATACATGATTATGAATCACAAGAATGTATTTTAGAAAAACGTTATCAAACAGTGAAACAGATATTAGAAGACCAACCGGCAGGAAGAGCGCTTTATGTAACAGGATATGCCTATCGTATGGAACCCATTATTATAAGTGAATTTGGTGGTATATCTTTTACAAAGGACGACTCAGAGGGGTGGGGATATTCCACTGCCCATTCAGAAGAGGATTTTTTAAGCCGTTTGAAGGCAGTGGTACATCCTATTCTTAAGTCACCTCATGTGCAGGGCTTTTGTTATACGCAGCTAACAGATGTAGAACAAGAAATTAATGGATTAGTAACTTACGAGAGAAAGCCGAAAGCTGACTTTCAAGAAATTTATAATATTATATGCGGCATAGAATAATGTTTAAAGTTTCCTGGCCTGGGACTTTGAATACAGTCTGTAGGAGCATCCTGTTTGGGTGCTCCTTTTAAATATGTTATTTCCTATTTTATCTTGTTGTGATAGAATAAATTCATTAGTAATGTGAGGAGTAATTCTAAGGTGCCAAAGAACGTCACCTAAGAATAATTAAATCTCACACGCAAATTTGAGCCTGCGGCACAAATGTTGCAGGTTATGGAAAGGCATAGGTAGTGTGAAAAATGATTGCAGCAAAATATAAAGATATGTTAGGTGCGAAATCGGTCATCAGAGAGTTGTCTGAATATGCAACGACAAGAGGAAAAGAAATCGGTTATGAGAATGTAT
>CAYXCV010000094.1:0-10304 GCA_964463365.1 uncultured Kineothrix sp. | reverse complement strand
TTTACTGAAATATTCTTTGAATTCCGGTGCATTCCGGGATGCAAGAGGAGAATCATCCGATAATGTCAGTTGAATAGGAATATCACACTTGATAGTAGCCGGGCGTTTGGAAAGAACAATAACCCGGTCTGCCAAGCTAATTGCTTCTGATAAATCATGAGTAATCAATATGGCTGTTTTTTTCGTAGAGCGGATGATATTACAGATATCGGAAGAAACAGACAGACGAGTTTGATAATCCAGTGCGCTGAAAGGTTCATCTAACAATAGAATTTCCGGATCTAATATAAGTGTACGGATAAGTGCAGCTCTTTGCTTCATTCCACCGGAAAGTTCACTTGGTTTTTTATCTTTGAATTTATATAGATCATAATCCATTAAAAGCTTATGAACCTGCTCAATTTTATCGGGAGTTACCTGGTGTTTTATTTCTAAGCCAAGAATTACATTTTTATAAATTGTACGCCATTCAAACAAATGATCATGCTGGAGCATATATCCGATTTGAGGTAGTGTGGCATTAAGTGGTAATTCAGACTGAAAAGTAGTATCAGTAGAACCGGAGAAATGAATTTCACCATGTTCCGGAGTAAGTAAACCGGAGATGATGGATAAAAGCGTAGACTTTCCGCATCCACTTGGACCTACAATAGCAAGGAATTCTCCTTTAGGCACTTGAAATGATATATGTGATAAGGCAGGAGTTTCACCTTTTAAGCTATGGTAGGAATAGCAGATATCTTTTAATTCTAAGATTGGTTTTTTCATGGGAGCCCTCCTACAATATATAACCTATTATATGAAAAATCAGACAGTGTGTGCCAGATTGAGAGGAAATTTGACAATGTATGTAAAAATAATGTAAATGCTTTTAAGGAAAATATTGAAAAAGTATATAATATATGGTAGTATCAAAAACAGACTCGATTATAATGGAGGAATTGCCGTGGCACAGCTTTGGGGTGGACGTTTCACGAAAGAAACGGACAAATTGGTATATAATTTTAATGCATCGATATCTTTCGATCAAAAATTTATAAAAGAAGATATAGAAGGAAGCATTGCGCATGTTGTTATGCTTAATAATCAGGGTATCCTGACGGAAGAAGAGAAAAATTCCATTATAAAAGGACTTATTAGTATTCGGGAGGACGTAGAAAGCGGAAAGCTTTCTATTACAGATGAATATGAAGATATTCATAGCTTTGTAGAAGCTAATTTAATTGATAGAATCGGAGAAGCAGGTAAAAAATTACACACAGGAAGAAGCCGTAATGATCAGGTTGCTTTGGATATGAAATTGTATACAAGGATGGAAGTATTAAATGTCGCAGAGGAAATTGATGGGCTTTTAACAACACTTCTTACGATTATGGAAGAACATTTGGATACTTATATGCCGGGATTTACACATTTACAGAAAGCGCAGCCAATTACCTTGTCTCATCATATGGGTGCGTATTTTGAAATGTTTAAAAGAGACAGCCTCAGACTAAAAGATATATATATAAGGATGAATTACTGCCCGTTAGGTTCAGGTGCTTTAGCAGGTACAACATATCCTTTGGATAGAAATTGTACGGCAGCAATTCTTGGTTTTGAAGGTCCAACACTGAATAGTATGGACTCCGTATCCGATAGAGATTATATCATTGAATTTCTATCTGCTTTATCCATTATTATGATGCACTTAAGCCGTTTCTGTGAGGAAATTATCATTTGGAATTCCAATGAATACCATTTTGTAGAGATAGACGATGCTTATTCAACAGGCAGTAGTATTATGCCGCAGAAGAAAAATCCAGATATTGCAGAACTTGTCAGGGGAAAGACAGGCAGAGTGTATGGTGCCCTTATGTCTATTCTTACCACAATGAAAGCACTTCCACTTGCATATAATAAGGATATGCAGGAAGATAAAGAATTGACATTTGATGCCATAGATACAGTAAAAGGTTGTATCGCATTATTTAACGGCATGATAAAGACGATGAAATTTAACAAAAATGCTATGGAAATTAGTGCCATGAAAGGGTTTACTAATGCGACAGATGCGGCTGATTACCTGGTTCTGAAAGGAGTGCCGTTTAGAGATGCACATAGTATTATTGGTCAATTAGTATTATATTGTATTAATAAAGATAAATGCATCGAGCAATTGGATATCGAAGAATTGAAATCAATAAGCCCGGCTTTTGAGGAAGATATTTATGAGGCGATAAGTTTAAAGACTTGTGTAGAGAAACGGTTAACAATAGGAGCACCGGGTCAGTCAGCAATGAAAGAAGTGATTGCTATAAATAAAAAATTTATGCAAAATAATTGGATAAAAGAAAATAATTTAAATAATAATATTTAATAGGAGAATAATTATGAGTAATGAAAAATTAAAGGTAGGTATTCTAGGTGGAACCGGAATGGTGGGACAGAGATTTATCGCTTTGCTTGAGAATCACCCATGGTTTGAAGTAACAACAATTGCAGCAAGTCCACGTTCAGCAGGAAAGACCTATATTGAAGCAGTTGGTGATAGATGGAAAATGACTACACCCATGCCGGAAGCAGTTAAAAACATAAAGGTTATGAATGTGAATGAAGTAGAAAAAGTTGCGGCAGAGGTGGATTTTGTATTTAGTGCTGTGGATATGACCAAAGATGAAATTAAGAAAATAGAAGAAGATTATGCGAAAACAGAGACACCTGTAGTATCCAATAACAGTGCCCATAGATGGACACCTGACGTACCGATGGTGGTACCGGAAATTAATCCGGATCATATGGAAGTGATTAAATTCCAGAAAAAAAGGCTTGGAACTACAAGAGGCTTTGTTGCAGTTAAGCCTAATTGTTCGATTCAGAGCTATGCTCCGATATTGACTGCATGGAAAGAGTTTGAACCTTATGAAGTAGTGGCAACCACATATCAGGCTATTTCAGGTGCCGGGAAAAATTTCAGAGACTGGCCGGAAATGGAAGGAAATATTATACCTTATATTGGCGGAGAAGAAGAAAAAAGTGAAAAAGAACCTCTTAGAATCTGGGGAAAAATTGAAGATGGAGTGATTGTTCCGGCAACATCACCGGCTATTACCTGTCAGTGTATTCGTGTACCGGTTTTAAACGGACATACCGCGGCTGTTTTTGTGAAATTTAAAAAGAAAGCAACAAAAGAACAGTTAATTGAAAAGATAGTTAACTTTAAAGGAGCGCCTCAGGAGCTTAATCTGCCAAGTGCACCGAAACAATTTATCCAATATTTAGAAGATGATAACCGCCCTCAGGTAACTCAGGATGTGGAATACGAAAAAGGTATGGGTGTAAGTGTTGGGCGACTGAGAGAGGATACAATCTATGACTGGAAATTTGTAGGATTATCCCATAATACAGTTCGTGGAGCAGCAGGTGGAGCAGTTTTATGTGCAGAATTATTAAAAGCACAAGGATATATTACAAAAAAGTAGTTTATGTGGTATGCTTTGAAGTGGGAAATAAATAATGACAGATATTTTATTGGGAGTATGGAATTTAGAAGGGTAGGCTATAAATGGATGATTTACAACATCAGTTCGATTTGCTAAACGCAACGAATAAGAAACTGAGTAGCGATGGCAAAGTACTTGAAATGATTTGCAACACATCAAGCAGTGCGTTTTTATATTATAGTTTTGAAGATAATATTATAAAAACACTTGGTAATTGGGAATTTTTCTTTCATGTCAAAATTCAAAAACTTAAAGATATATCCAAGATATATCATTGTGTTGAAGATAAATACATTTTAATACTCAGGGATATGTTATTTATCGAAAAAAAAGGAATAAAAAGTAACAGTATTATTGTATGTCTGCAAGACAGCAAGACTTGGGTAGAGTGTGAAGCTAATATTTCCTATGATGAAGATGGAAAACCAAAGGAAAAAGTAATTCGCTTTAAAGATATCACTAAATTTAAAAGTCAAAATGATGAACTAACATATATGTCGTATTATGATATGCTGACAGGCTTATATAATCGTAATTATTTTGTTCGTCTTCTGGGAGACTTTGTACTGAGGGCAGAGGAAGAAAAGACTGGCGTAGCGGTAATGTTTATTGATATTGATGATTTTCGCAAGATTAATGATGGCTATGGCATTATCGTCGGTGATGAAATGGTACAGCAGTTTGGTCAATATATTTCGACCTTTAAGAATAATTATACAATCATTTCTCACTTCAACAGTGATATTTATTGTATAGCAATTTATGATCCTCGTGGTGCAAGAAGTGTGGAACATATATATCGTATGATACACGAAAGATTAAAGAAACCATTTATTTTAAGCACAGGTCAGGAATTGTCTATTTCAGTAAGTATAGGAGTGGCGAAGTATCCGGAGGCTGCTTTAACAGCACTTGATCTTATTAATTGTGCGGAAATAGTTATGTTTAATGCAAAATCTTCCGGTAAAAATTCGATTAAATATTTTGATGTGCCTATTTTCAAAGATTTTCTGAATGTAATAACTATTGAAAATAAGCTGAAGGAAGCCACTTTAAATCAGAATTTCATGATGTATTTCCAGCCTCAATATAATGCAATTGATAAAAGACTTCGTGGATTGGAAGCTTTAATACGTTGGAAAGATGATGATGGCAATATGATTAGTCCTGCTGTATTTATACCTATTGCAGAGAAAAACGGAACTATTGTTTCTATCGGAACTTGGGTTATAGAGGAAAGCGTTCGTATTTATTCCGAATGGAAGAAAAATTATAAATCAAATTTAATATTATCCTTAAATATATCTGCAATACAGTATAAGCGTGCTGATTTTGTTAGTATTTTATTGCAAATATTAAAAAAATATGATGTAAATCCTACTGAGGTAGAATTAGAAATTACCGAAAGTGTGTTGATTGATGACTTTGTAGAGATAACAGATAGACTGGCTGTGTTAAGAAACTGTGGAGTCCGTATTTCGTTAGATGATTTCGGAACAGGTTATTCTTCGTTATCCTATTTAAAAGGACTGCCTATTGATACCTTAAAAATAGATAAGTCATTTATTGATACTGTAGTTTCTGATAGTAACACCAGAATCATAATGGAATCTATTATTTATATGGTGAAGAAACTAGGATTCGAAACAGTTGCTGAAGGTGTCGAGACAAAGGAACAATATGATTATTTAAAGTCGATACATTGCGATAATATTCAAGGATATTTTCTGGGAAAACCAATGCCTTCTTACGAGATTGAAGAATTGTTGAAGCAGGCAGTTATCTAAGCCTCAGGATAATTAGAATAAGAGTGTATAAAGCAAAGCCCTGCCATTTTATGTGGTGTGGGCTTGTTCTAAAAGAATTAATATAAAATTATGGAGATTACATGGGAAAAAAATTATTTATTGCAGAGAAGCCTAGTGTGGCAAGAGAGTTTGCAAAGGCATTAAAATTAAAAACCAGTAATAAAGATGGTTATATGGAATCGGAAGAGGCAATTATTACATGGTGTGTTGGGCATCTGATTACCATGAGTTATCCGGAGGCATATGATCAAAAATATAAAAGATGGTCCTTAACTACCTTACCTTTTATTCCAAAGGATTTTAAATATGAAGTAATTGAAAATGTGAAAAGACAGTTTACAATTGTCAGTAACTTATTAAATCGTAAGGATGTAGATATTATTTACGTTTGTACAGACTCGGGACGTGAGGGGGAATACATATACCGTTTAGTAGAAATGCAAGCCGGAGTGACCGGTAAAGAAAGAAAACGTGTCTGGATTGACTCACAGACAGAAGATGAGATATTGCGCGGTATAAGAGAAGCCAAAGATTTATCCGCCTACGATAACCTATGTTCCGCCGCGTATTTACGTGCCAAAGAAGATTATCTTATGGGTATTAACTTTTCAAGAGTTCTTACATTGAAATACGGTCAATCTATTAAGTCTTATTTGAAAACGGATCGGGCAGTTATTTCTGTGGGCAGGGTGATGACTTGTGTTTTAGGAATGATAGTGAATCGGGAACGAGAAATACGAAATTTCATTAAAACACCATTTTATAGAGTCATTGCCGACATGGAGGCAGAGAATAATGAATTTGCCAGTGAATGGAAGGCTGTTGAAGGTACAAAATATTACAATTCGCCTTTACTTTATAAAGAAAATGGTTTTAAGGAGAAAAAGACAGCAGAAGAACTGATAAATTATCTGGAAGAAATACCGACGGCAATACCCAAGATAGAAAAAATAGAAAAGAAGAAGGAAACTAAGAATCCGCCTCTATTGTATAATTTAGCAGAGCTTCAAAATGATTGTTCTAAATATTTCAAAATAAGTCCGGATGAAACATTAAGAATCGTGCAGGAACTTTATGAAAAAAAGATGACTACCTATCCAAGGACAGATGCAAGAGTTTTGTCCAGTGCAGTAGCAAAAGAAATATACAAAAATATTAATGGATTAAAGAGTTATTCCCTGATGCGTGAATTTGCAGATGAGATATTAGAAAGTGGTTCATATAAAAATATTGCTAAAACAAGGTATGTCAATGATAAGCAGATTACGGATCATTATGCTATTATTCCAACCGGTCAGGGTCTGAATACTTTGAATAGTCTGAATCCAACCGCACTTAAAGTTTTTGAAATTATAACAAGACGTTTTTTGAGTGTTTTTTATCCGGCAGCTATTTACCAAAAAATTTCACTTACCATTGGAATGAAAGATGAAAAGTTCTTTTCTAACTTCAAAGTTCTTGCTGATGATGGTTATTTAAAGGTAGCGGAGTTTTCATTTACAAAGAAAAAAGAGGATGAAAGTGATAATATTGATGAAAGCAATGATTCTAAAGATCAGGATTTCATGGAAATTATAAAACGCTTAAAAAAGGGTGATACATTATCGTTAAAGAATCTGGAAATAAAAGAAGGTGAAACCACACCGCCAAAACGATATAATTCAGGTACCATAATACTTACGATGGAAAATGCAGGTCAATTTATAGAGGATGAAGAACTGCGTGCACAGATGAAAGGAAGTGGAATCGGCACCTCTGCTACCAGAGCTGAAATATTAAAAAAGCTTGTAAATATTAACTATTTGAATCTGAATAAGAAGACTCAGATGATTACTCCTACTCTAATGGGTGAAATGGTATATGATGTAGTTGCAGGCTCAATTAAGCCATTGCTGGATCCTGCCCTTACTGCCAGTTGGGAAAAAGGGTTGATGTTAGTTGCAGAAGGCAATATTACAGAAGATGAGTATATGTATAAACTGGATGATTTTGTATCCAGAAGAACAAATATTGTAAAGCAATTACAAAATCAATCTTCACTATATGTGCAGTTTGATTTTGCGGCAAAGAATTATAAGCGTCCATAATAAGAAAACAGGAGGAAGCAAAATGGAACAGTTTAGAACAGAAAACCTATATAATCTTTCAGAAACTATTGCAGCCGACATCTTTAATGAAGTGGTTTATCCGTGGGAGGCATTAACCAAAATAAGTGAATTTATCATAAAGATTGGTCATACACTTCCGGCAGATAAGTATGAAAAAAAAGGTGAAAATATCTGGATTGCAAAATCCGCTACTGTTTTTCCCAGTGCATATATAAATGGACCGGTCATTATTGATGAAGAAGCGGAGGTACGCCACTGTGCATTTATCAGAGGTAATGCAATTATAGGAAAAGGAGCGGTGGTAGGAAACTCTACGGAACTTAAGAATGTGATTCTATTTAATGAAGTTCAAGTACCACATTATAATTATGTGGGAGACAGTATTCTTGGTTATAAGGCTCATATGGGAGCAGGTGCTATTACTTCTAATGTGAAAAGTGATAAATCTATGGTCATTGCAAAGTCAGAGGATGGCAGTATCGAAACAGGACTTAAAAAATTCGGAGCAATTATTGGTGATTTTGTAGAAGTGGGGTGCAATTCAGTGCTGAATCCGGGAACGATTATCGGTAAGAATGCCAGTATATATCCAACCTCATCGGTAAGAGGCTATATACCTCCGGATAGTATCTATAAAGACAAAGGAGAAGTTGTAATTAAAAATATTCATATATAATAGCGAAAGAGGAACAAATGAAAAAGAATATAAGCAAACAATATAGTAATAATTTTTTGTCTTGGATGGAAAACAGTCAGTCAATTATAGCAATGCGCAGAGGACTTTTACAATGTACTCCGTTATTGATTATTGGATCTTTTTGTATTGTGTTTACCTCTTTTCCCGTAGCTGCCTATCAGGAATGGATAAGAGCAATTTTTAATGGCTTAATATTTGATGCCATTCTATGGATACATAACGGAACTATGGGGAGTGTTACTTTATTTGTAGTGTTAGCAATCAGCTTTAATTATGGAAGCCAAGTGAATAGTGGTGAAGTTGGATATTACATGATAACAAGTATTATGACTTACATAATATTTGCAGCCGAAGAATCAGCAGAAGTTTCCTTTGGAATTTTTAATGCTACCTGGCTGTTTACAGGTATTATAGTAACACTTAGCACTTGTTTTTTATTTAGGAAATTTTATTCTATTACTACAAAACGTGATGAAAAAAAATACCGGTCTGGTGTAGATACGGACTTTCGTAATACGGTATTGATGATTTTTCCTTCCCTCTGTGTGGTTTTGTTTTTTGTAATTATTAAAATATTTTTTGTATTAGGCGGCGGAGTAAATATTCAAAATATAGGTTCATTCTTTATGATGAAACTTTTTGGAGCCATAGGAACGGGATATTTAGGGGCAATTGTTTATATTCTTTTTATGCATGTCTTGTGGTTTTTCGGAATACATGGCAGCAATATGTTATATTCGGTTTCACTTGATCTATTTGAAGCCGGCATGCTGGAAAATATTCAAAATATAGCAAGCGGCGGAGTGTCGACTCAAATATTTACTAAGACATTTTTCGATGTTTTTTCATTGATTGGCGGATGTGGTACAACAATATGTTTGTTACTTGCCTTATTACTCCAAAGCAAGAAGAGAGATAAGACTCTATTTAAAATAGGGATAGTACCTGCGATATTTAATATTAATGAAATCGTTATTTTTGGTTTGCCAATCGTATTTAATCCAATTATGCTAATTCCATTTGTAACAGTTCCATTAGTATTGATGAGCATTAGTGCACTGGCCATGTATATGGGTTTGGTGCCGATACCCATTGTTCAGGTGACCTGGACAACTCCTATATTTTTCAGCGGTTATTTGAGTACAGGCAGTATTGCCGGTGTTATTCTGCAAGTGGTTTTATTGATTGTAGGAACATTGATTTACATGCCCTTTTTCAAAGTAGCGGAACGATACTATGGGAGTCTGCTTAAAAAGAATGTAGATGGTCTAATAGAGGAAATGTTAATTTGTGAAGAAAGAGGGGAGAGCATTAACTTTAATAGCGGTCCCAGAAGCAAGCATGATATTGTTAAGACTCTTACGAATGATTTAAGAGCTGCTATGGTTGACAATGAGACTATGTTATATTATCAGCCACAAATGAACAGTGATGAATCGGTATATGGTGTGGAAGCACTTCTGCGCTGGGATCATCCGATGGTAGGCTTTTTATACCTCCACTGATTATAGAACTTGCAAGGCAGTCTGATTTGCTGGATGAATTAGGGCTTGCATTAATAGATAAAGCAGCGAAAGATTTACATCATCTTGCGAAGAATCCAGACAGAGCGATACATCTGGCGGTTAATATTTTGCCGGTACAATTCGAATCCGAGACTTTTAGTTCAAAGGTTAAAGAAATTATCAGTAAATATGATTTTAAAAACTGCACCCTATGTTTTGAAGTAACGGAGCAAATGGCGTTATCCGCTACATCTGCAATCGGTGAGCGAATTAAAGAATTAAGAGGTGTGGGAATCGAATTCCATATGGATGACTTTGGCATGGGACACAGCTCTATGAATTATCTGCAAAGTAATGAATTTGAAGCCATCAAGCTGGATGGAAGCTTGGTACGTCAAATGCTTGAAAATGGCAGATCACAACATATAATCAGTGGAATTCAGCAGATGTCAGGGATTCTAAATTATAAGTTGATTGCGGAATATGTTGAAACGGAAGAACAAAAGGAAATGCTGAAAGAACTAGGTTGTAAAATCTATCAGGGCAACTTATATAGCAAACCGATTCCATTTAAAGAGTTAGAAACATTCTTAGATAAATATGAAATATGACAAAGAATCTTAAAAAGTACAATATAAATATAAATTAGACTGGATTTTTTATAGAAAGTATGCGAAAATAGTACTTGCGATTATGATAAAATA
>CAYXCV010000093.1:0-10325 GCA_964463365.1 uncultured Kineothrix sp. | reverse complement strand
ATTGGTTGTGCTGACTGGCTGCAAGGCTTGATTTTAGATGGTATTGTTGCCGGCGTAGGTGCGGTTCTTGGATTTGTACCTCAAATGTTAGTATTGTTTATCTTCCTTGCTTTCTTAGAGGGATGTGGTTATATGGCGAGAGTGGCATTTATTATGGATAGAATCTTCCGTAAATTTGGACTCTCAGGAAAATCATTTATACCGATGTTAATAGGAACCGGTTGTGGTGTGCCTGGAATCATGGCATCTCGTACCATAGAAAATGACAGGGACAGAAAAATGACTATTATGACAACAACATTTATTCCCTGTAGTGCAAAACTACCGATTATCGCCTTAATTGCCGGCGCCTTATTCGGTGGTGCATGGTGGGTGGCTCCCAGTGCTTATTTTATCGGGATAGCTGCAATTATTTGTTCGGGAATTATCCTAAAGAAGACCAAAATGTTTTTAGGAGATCCTGCACCGTTTGTTATGGAGCTTCCGGCGTATCATATGCCTACAGTAGGAAATGTTCTAAGAAGTATGTGGGAACGAGGCTGGTCATTTATTAAAAAGGCAGGAACTATTATTCTTCTGTCAACCATCGTAGTATGGTTTACAACTTATTTTGGCTGGATTGATGGACAGTTCAGAATGCTGGATGATATGGAAATTAACTATAGTATTCTTGCAAAAATAGGAAACATGGTAAGCTGGATATTTATACCTCTTGGCTGGGGCGACTGGAAATCTGCGGTAGCAGCAATTACCGGATTAATTGCAAAGGAAAACGTAGTTAGTACCTTTGGTATTTTATATGGTGTTGCTGAAGTTGCGGAAGACGGTACGGAAATATGGGGAACTCTTGCGGCAAGCATGAGCGCAATTGCAGCATACTCCTTCCTTGTTTTCAATTTACTTTGTGCTCCTTGCTTTGCGGCAATGGGAGCAATCAAGCGAGAGATGAATAATGCAAAATGGTTCTGGTTTGCAATTGGTTATCAGACCGTGTTTGCATATGTGGTGTCTTTATGTGTTTATCAAATAGGAAACTTAGTGATAGCAGGAGTATTTGGTGTTGGAACCATTATAGCTTTCCTCTGTCTCATCGGATTTATATATCTGTTGGTTAGACCTTATCAGGAAAGCTCTGAATTAAGGGTAAACACCAAAAAATTGGCAGGCTTAAAATAGGAGAATGTATATGGGAACAATAATAGTAGGAGCAATAGTCGCAGGAGTTGTCGCTTTAATTATAAGAAACATGTTACATGACAGAAAGAATGGTAAATCCATGATCTGCGGCGGAGATTGCAAGCACTGCGGAGGTCAATGCGGACAATAAAATAAAGGTAATCGAATAAATAACAGGCGGAATTTTATCTGCCTGTTTTTATTCGTTATAAAATATGTTATTATATTATGTAAAGTAAAAATAAAAAATTAGGAGAATTTGAGTGAAAAATAATGAAATGACATTACAAAATATAGATGCGGTTATTTTTGACCTGGATGGTTCTTTGGTTGACTCTATGTGGATATGGCTGCAGATAGATATTGATTATCTTGGGCGTTTCGGGATTGAGCTTCCTAACAATCTTCAATCTGAAATTGAAGGGATGAGCTTTGAGGAAACCGCTTATTATTTTAAAGAAAGATTTCAGTTACCCGATAGTATTGAGACAATGAAAGCGGATTGGAATAAAATGGCATGGGATATGTATAGCCACCATGTGCCCTTAAAGAAAGGTGCGGAATTATTTCTTGATTATTGTAAAGAGAATCGTATAAAATTAGGGATAGCCACAAGCAATTCCAGACAGCTGGTTGATAATATTTCTGCCGTACATGGTTTTCATAAATATTTTACCAGTATTGTAACCGGCTGTGACATAAAAAAAGGCAAACCAGCGCCGGATATCTACTTCGCAGTAGCAAAGGAACTTAATGTCAGACCGGAGCGTTGCCTTGTATTCGAAGATATTGTACCGGGTATTTTGGCAGGAAAGTCTGCGGGAATGAATGTCTGTGCCGTAGAAGATATGTACTCTGCGGATCAAAGGGATGAGAAAGTGGAATTAGCGGATTATTATATTAATGATTTTAATGATTTAACCTACTTATATGAAGTGAATCAGGAGAACTAATTTGTCAAACAAATTTTTACCAATAACAAAAGATGATCTGATAGAACGTGGAATAGAGCAATTGGATTTTATTTATGTGATAGGGGATGCTTATGTAGACCATCCTTCTTTTGGACATGCCATTATAAGCAGGATATTAGAGGCAAATGGTTACCATGTGGGAATCATATCACAGCCTGATTGGAAGGACGATAAAAGTATTACCATACTTGGCAAGCCCCGGTTGGGTTTTATTATATCTGCCGGAAATATGGATTCCATGGTAAATCACTATTTCGTATCAAAGAAGCGTCGCCCAAGTGATGCCTATACTCCCGGAGGAATGCCAAATAAAAGACCGGATAACGCAACAGTAGTATATGGAAACCTGATACGCAGAACTTATAGAAATATTCCGATTATTATAGGTGGAATTGAGGCAAGCTTAAGAAGACTTGCCCATTATGATTATTGGTCAAATAGTTTTAAACGCTCCGTATTATTGGATTCCCAAGCTGATTTAATCTCTTATGGTATGGGAGAACGCTCTATTGTAGAGATTGCCGATGCGTTAAATAGCGGAATTGATATAGCGGATATTTCCTTCATTGCAGGAACGGTTTATAAAACCAAGGATATCAGCGGAGTATATGATTCGATTAAACTCCCAACTTACGAAGAGATGAAGAAGAATAATGCAAAGTATGCGGACAGCTTTTTCATTCAATATCAAAACACCGATCCGTTTACAGGGAAATATCTAATAGAAGAGTATCCAAATGGTATTTATATAGTACAAACACCACCTGCCAAACCACTGAATACGGAGGAAATGGATGATGTTTATCGTCTACCCTATGAAAGAACCTATCACCCCTCTTATGAGGAAAAAGGAGGTGTACCGGCAATATCTGAAATTAAGTTCTCCTTAATCAGTAATCGGGGATGCTTTGGCGGCTGTAGCTTTTGTGCCCTGACGTTTCATCAGGGGCGCACCATACAGATAAGAAGTCATGAATCTATCGTTGATGAAGCCAACCTTATTATAAAAGAACCTGATTTTAAAGGATATATTCATGATGTCGGCGGACCCACTGCTAATTTCAGACACCCGTCCTGTGAAAAACAGTTAAACTATGGAGTATGCAAAGACAAACAATGTTTATTTCCCTCTCCATGCAAAAATTTAAAGGTAGATCATGAAGATTATTTAGAATTATTACAGAAGCTAAGAGCACTTCCCGGTGTTAAGAAAGTATTTGTCAGATCCGGAATACGTTTTGATTATTTAATGGCGGATTCTAATGATTCGTTTTTTGAGGAGTTAGTGGAACATCATATCAGCGGTCAGTTAAAAGTAGCACCGGAACATATTTCGGATGCTGTTTTAACAAAGATGGGAAAACCGGAAAATGCCGTATATGAGAGATTTGTTAAGAAATATAATAAGATAAATGAGCGGTTAGGTAAAAAGCAGTTTCTTGTACCGTATTTAATGTCTTCTCATCCGGGTTCCACTTTAAAAGAAGCGGTTGAACTTGCTGAATATTTAAGAGATTTGGGCTATATGCCGGAACAGGTACAAGACTTTTATCCCACCCCTTCTACCATTTCTACGGTTATGTACTATACGGGAATTGATCCAAGGAATGGAAAGAAAGTATATGTGTGCAGAAATCCTCATGAAAAAGCAATGCAGAGGGCATTAATCCAATATCGTAATCCTAAAAATTATGATCTGGTGTATGAAGCATTAATGATGATTGACAGAAAAGATTTAATTGGATTTGATAAAAAATGCCTGATTAAGCCGAAACGAATGATGGCAAAGAAAGAGTACAGAAATCCCCAAAACGCTGCAAAAGAAACGCAAAAACCAAAGAAAAAGAGAACAATTCGTAATGTTCATAAGAAAAAATAATAAAGTGAAATTATAAAAATATAAAGTTGGTGAGAATTATGAAAAAGTTAAGGAAAAGTATTGTCATTATAACCGGTGCTTCCTCCGGTATGGGACAAGAGTTCGCCATCCAACTGGATGGTATTCTACGTAAAACAGATGAAATATGGATCATAGCCAGAAGAAGAGAACGATTGGTAGAACTTTCTAAATTTTTAGAAACACCTACACGTATTCTTGCAATGGATGTAACAAATAAAGCGGATATGATTCATTTTAAGCACCAACTGAAAAAAGAAAATGCAGTGGTTCGCATGCTTATTAATAGTGCGGGATTCGGACTTATGGGTGCTTTTTCAAAGCTTGACATTAAGGAACAACTTGACATGATAGATCTCAATTGCAAGGCTCTTACTGAGCTGACTTACCATTGCATTCCTCATATGAGGGAAAACAGCAGAATCATTCAGCTTTCATCCAGTGCAGCTTTTCTTCCTCAGAAAAATTTTGCAATTTATGCGGCTACTAAATCTTATGTTCTTAGCTTCTCCAGAGCGTTGCAGGAGGAGTTAAGAGACCAAAGAATATGGGTTACGGCTGTTTGCCCGGGACCTGTAGAAACTGAGTTCTTTGATATTGCCGAAAAATACTCATATACCTTAGCTGTCAAGAAATTAACTATGGTTACGGCTCCGCAGGTAGTGAAACGAGCACTGATAGACTCTTATTATAAAAGGACTTTGTCTGTTTACAGCATTCCCATCAGATTATTTCATTGGATGTGTAAAATGGTGCCTCATTCGTGGATACTTAGAATTATGAACCTGTTAAAATAAAATATAAGGAGATTTAAGAATTATTATGAAGGGCAACAAAATACTAAAGGGAACTTATGGTTATTTAAAGGCACAAAAAAATAAGGTCATGATAATGACAGTTATCATGCTTATGCTATCATTATCTATCTTTTTTATTGGTTGGTGGTCCACTGGAACTCAAAAAAACCTTCTTACTGTCGTCGCAGTACTTGGCTTACTTCCGGCAAGTAAAAGTCTGGTAAATATGATTATGTTTATAAGAGCAAGAGGATGTTCTGAACATATATATAATAAAATTGCAGAACATAGTGGTGACCTTAATGAAGCTTATGATTTATACTTTACTTCCTATAATAAAAATTATCAAGTCAGCCATTTAGTAGTGGAAGACAAAGTGATTTGCGGTTTTTCAGAAGATTCAAAGCTCGATGCAAAAGCTTGTGAGAAGCATTTGGAAACGATGCTAAAGCAAGGTGGCTGCAAGAATATAGTCGTTAAAATTTATCATAACCTCGATAAATATTGTGAAGGACTGGATCTTCTTAAGCAAAAAGACAGGGGACATTTGCATGCAGAACAGACGGATAATATATGGAGTAATTTATTATCCATTTCGTTGTAGCAATAAGGAGCAGCATGAAAAATATTCTAATTAAAGAAAATGAGGCTGGACAGCGTTTCGATAAATTTTTACACAAGTTTTTATCAGAGGCATCGGGAAACTTTATATATAAAATGCTTCGTAAAAAGAATATAACATTAAATGGAAAGAAGGCCACAGGCAGTGAAAAACTTAAAATAGGTGATGAAGTAAAGCTGTTTTTATCCGATGAGACGATTAATAAATTCAGTAAAAAAGCTGTGGCTGAGCGGACGAATCTTAAGACGAATCAGATTAGGGAAAGCAGTTATGAAACGGCATATCATACCTATCGTGACCTTGAAGTGATTTTTCAAAACAAACATATTCTTATTGTGAATAAACCCAGTGGAATTTTAACACAAAAATCCAAATCCGATGATATTTCTTTAAATGAATGGTTGATTGGATATCTTTTGGCGCATCAGATGATTACCCAAGAAGAACTAAACACATTCAAACCCTCTGTGTGCAATCGTTTGGACCGAAATACAAGTGGTATCGTAATCTGCGGCAAAACACTGCTTGGTAGCCAGAAAATGAGCGAATTGCTGAAGGAGCGCAGTCTTCATAAATATTATGGACTGTATGTAAAAGGCATCGTTCCTGACAGTTCCTCTATTGATGGTTATTTAGTAAAGGATCAAAGGACCAATACGGTCAAAATTTCAACAAAGCCTATTGAACTTTCAGATAGTTCTTATATTAAAACAAAATATCAGCCTTTAAAATACGGACAGGATAGGACATATTTAGAGGTGGAACTTATTACCGGCAAGACTCATCAAATCAGGGCTCATCTTGCAAGTATCGGGCATCCTCTTCTGGGCGATTATAAATATGGAGATAAGGATTTTAATGATAGATATAAGAAGAAGTATCATATCAATCATCAATTACTTCATGCCTATCGAATAGAATTTCCTGAACTTAAAGGTGAATTTGAAGATATAAGCAATCGGGTTATAACCTCCCGGTTACCAAAAGTTTTTGAACTATTAGAAGAAGGTGGAAGATAAGAATGGCTACATGGAATTCCAGGGGACTTAGAGGTTCGACATTAGAAGATTTACTCAATCGTACAAATGAAAAGTATTTGGAAAGTGGTCTTGCTTTGATTCAAAAGGTTCCTACCCCTATTACGCCGATTACTATTGATAAAGAAAGCAGACATATTACCCTTGCCTATTTTGAGCAAAAGAGTACCGTGGACTATATTGGTGCCGTACAGGGAATTCCCGTTTGTTTTGATGCAAAAGAATGTGCTGTGGATACGTTCTCCCTTCAGAATATACATGAACATCAGGTTGAGTTCATGAAGCGATTTGAAGAGCAAGGTGGTATCGCCTTCTTTATTATTTACTATACACATAAAGATCTGTTTTATTATCTCCCTTATGAAATGCTCTGTTTTTTCTGGGATCGGGCAGTATCAGGAGGAAGAAAAAGCTTTCGGTTTGATGAGTTGAATCCAGAGTATGTTATGCCTAAGAAAAACGGGATATTTGTTCCATATTTGGATATGATTCAGAAAGATCTGGAAGACAGGGATTAAAAAATTGACAGAAAAGTAAGTTTCATGTATACTACCAATAGTTTTTCACATCATCTTGCTATCAAGTTAGCGAATTACCACTTTAAATCAACAGAGCATTGATGACAAAGAGGTAAGAAAGGATTATTTTATATGGTAAAAAAATTATTGCACACACCGGAAGGTGTGAGAGATATCTATGGTGTAGAATATGCGAAGAAGTTAGCAGTTGAGGCATTAATATTAGATAAAATAAGAAGTTACGGATATGAAGATATTCAAACTCCTACGTTTGAATTTTTTGATGTTTTTTCCAAGGAAGTGGGAACCACACCTTCCAGAGAGTTATATAAACTTTTTGATAAGGAGGGAGAGACCCTTGTACTTCGACCGGATTTCACCCCATCTATGGCCAGATGTGCCGCAAAATATTTTATGGATGAAGATGTTCCGATTCGTTTCTGCTATGCCGGAAATACATTTACCAACACATCCAACTTACAGGGAAAGTTAAAAGAAGTCACACAAATGGGAGCAGAACTTATCGGAGATTGTTCTGTGGAAGCAGATGCCGAAATGGCAGCACTCGTAATAGAAGCGCTTTTAAATACCGGCTTAAAAGATTTTCAGTTAAGTATAGGAAATGTGGAATATTTTAAAGGCATATGTACAGAAGCCGGGCTGGACGAGGAAACGGAATTGGAGCTTCGGGAATACATATCCGGTAAGAACTATTTTGGCGCACAGGAGCTTTTAGTCGAAAGAAAAGTAGATATCGAGTTTCAGGAAGTCCTGCTAAAAATTACTGACTTGTATGGTTCTACTGAGGCACTTTCTCAGGCCAAATCTTATGTTCATAATAAGCGTTCTTTACATGCTATCGAACGCCTTGAGAAACTTTATGAAGTCCTTTGTGCTTATGGCGTGGAAAAATATGTTTCTTTTGATCTTGGAATGTTAAGCAAATACAATTATTATACAGGAGTCATATTTAAAGCGTTTACTTATGGTATTGGTGATGCCATTGTAAAGGGAGGCAGATATGATACTCTTTTAGGTCGTTTCGGAAAAGAGGCTCCGGCTATTGGTTTTACAATTGTCATTGATGATTTGATGTCAGCTCTGTACAGACAAAAAATTACTGTAGAGGTTCCCGAGGATGCAATTACCTTAGAATATACATTGGAAAATTATAAGGAAAACCTCGTGAAAGCAAGAAATATGCGTAAAGAGGGTAAAAGAGTAGCCCTAAAATGGAATAGTAAGGGAAAGGACCAATATGAGTGATGATATGAGATATCTGACTTTTGCTCTTTGCAAAGGCAGACTTGCAGATAAAACATTAGAACTTTTGTCACAGATAGGTATTACCTGTGAGGAGATGAAAGATAAGAAATCCAGAAAACTGGTATTTGTCAACGAAGAATTAAAACTTAAATTTTTCCTTGCAAAAGGACCTGACGTACCAACTTATGTTGAATATGGTGCCGCTGATATTGGAGTGGTTGGCAGAGATACGATTATGGAAGAAAACAGACGAGTTTATGAGGTGCTTGATTTAGGGTTTGGTAAGTGTCGGATGTGCGTCTGTGGACCGGACAGTGCAAAAGAACTCTTAAAGCATCATGAAATGATACGGGTTGCCAGTAAATATCCGAATATAGCAAAGGATTATTTTTTCAATAAAAAACACCAAACAGTAGATATTATTAAATTAAATGGCTCGGTGGAACTAGGACCTATTGTAAAGTTGTCAGACGTAATCGTGGATATCGTAGAAACCGGTTCTACGTTAAAGGAAAATGGTCTTGAGGTGCTGGAAGAAATATGTCCGTTATCCGCAAGAATGATTGTGAACCAGGTAAGTATGCAAATAGAAACCGAACGAATCAAAAAAATAATTAATGATTTAAGAGAACTCATTATGTAGTGTAAAAAATTTCATTTTTAACACAGCGATTTGATTAGCACATAATATGTGCACATAGTATGTGCTGATCAAAGTCGCCAGACTTTGGCAGAATGGAGATTAAGATGAGAATTGTAAATTTAACATCCGAAACAAAAACTGATATTTTAAATACGCTGTTAAAGCGAAGCCCCAGTAATTACGGACAATATGAGGCGGTAGTTGCAGAAATTATTTCAAATGTCCGTGAAAAAAAAGATGAAGCGGTCTTTGAATACACAAAGAAATTTGATAAATGTGATCTTAATAGCAGTAATATAAAAGTAACTAAGGAAGAGATTGAAGAAGCCTATCTTAAGGTAGATCCTGCTCTTATAGAGGTTATGAAGAAATCAGCAGAGAATATACGTGATTTTCATGAAAAACAACTTCATAACAGTTGGATTGATATGAAAGAGGACGGGACCATATTAGGACAGAAAATTACCCCCATTGGATTGTCGGGTGTTTATGTACCCGGAGGAAAAGCCGCTTATCCTTCCAGCGTTTTAATGAATGTGGTTCCTGCAAAAGTGGCAGGAGTGGAAAAAATTATTATGACCACACCGCCAGGTGCAGACGGAAAGGTATATGCGGGTACTTTGGTTGCGGCAGATATTGCCGGCGTAGATGAAATATATAAAGCAGGCGGTGCACAAGCCATCGCGGCTATGGCATTTGGGACGCAGAGTATACCAAAAGTAGACAAAATTACAGGTCCCGGTAATATATTTGTAGCCTTAGCCAAAAAAGCTTGTTTTGGATATGTGAGTATTGACTCTATCGCAGGTCCCAGTGAGATTCTTGTACTTGCAGATGAAACAGCTAATCCTAACTATGTTGCCGCCGATTTATTATCTCAGGCCGAGCATGATGAGCTTTCCAGTGCCATCTTAATTACCACAAGTAAGAAGCTGGCAGAAGAAGTATCCGATTGTGTGGAAGCTTACATAAAGAAAATGTCAAGAGCAGAAATCATACAAAAATCTCTGGACAATTATGGATTTATCCTGGTGGCAGATACAATGGAAGATGCAATTGATGCGGCAAATGATATTGCATCGGAACACTTGGAGATATTAACAGCCAATCCTTATGAGATTATGACAAAAATCAAAAATGCAGGCGCTATTTTTCTGGGAGAATACTCTTCAGAACCTTTGGGAGATTATTTTGCCGGTCCCAACCATATACTACCAACAAACGGAACCGCAAAATTTTTCTCGCCCCTGAATGTTGATGATTTTATGAAGAAAACAAGCATTATATCATATTCAAGAGATGCTCTTTATAAGGTACATAGGGATATTGAACTATTCGCTGAAAGTGAAGGCTTGACGGCACATGCAAACTCTATTAAAGTAAGATTTGAATAGG
>CAYXCV010000092.1:0-10367 GCA_964463365.1 uncultured Kineothrix sp. | reverse complement strand
ATATTGGATGGTAAGAATATAGGCACCCTATTTAAAGCAAATAATAAAACATATTTTGATCTTGTTGAGTATGTAGAAAATATGCATAATGATTAAAGGAGGACTCAGCATCAATGAGCAGCATGGATAAGAAAATAAAGAAAATTAATGAATTATATAATAAAGCAAAAACAGAAGGACTAACGGAAGAAGAGAAAAAAGAACAAGCAAGCTTAAGAAGTGAATATATTGCAAGTGTGAGAGCTAACTTACGAGGACAGCTTGACAACATCAATATTCAGGAAACAGATGGTTCCGTTACAAATCTGGGAGAAGCATATGGAGACAAAAAGAAGCATTAGAAATGCGGTTCTTAAACTCAGGGATCATATGGGAGAAAAGGAGCGTAAGCTGAAAAGTAAACTGATTGCGGAAAAAGTGATGTCAACTATAGTTTATCGAGAGGCAGAAATCATTCTTTCCTATCTGAATTATAAAAGTGAGGTTGAAACGGAAGGGCTGGTAAATAAGGCACTGGAAGATGGAAAGAGAGTTTATTGTCCTAAAGTAAATGGGGATACGATGGAATTCTACCTCATCCGTTCCATAGAGGATACAGAAGTTGGACATATGGGAATCAGGGAACCCTTTCCGGAGGAAGCAAAGCTTCTGGGAGAAAGAGAAATCAGTGGCGGGAAGTGCGTGATGATTATGCCGGGAAGCGCTTTTGACAAAGATAGAAACCGGATTGGATATGGTAAAGGGTATTATGATAAATATTTAATGCGGTATCCGGGTTTGTCTACCATAGCCATATGTTATGACTGTCAGATTGTAGACAAAGTGCCTGCGGATGCATATGATATAAAACCAGATGCAGTCATATCTGAATGTAACGAATATAAAAAGCCGTAGGAACGGCTTTTTATAAGGATTTTTATATTTGAGTTTGTGTAGTACTGAGATAAGAAAGGTATTTAAACGCCTCTTGCCGATTACGTTTATTCAACCTTTCCAGAGTGAAGACCATCTCTTTCAGTGAGATATCCTGAACATATTTCGCATTTAAATCATAAGAAATAGAATCCGCAGACTCTACACCAAGAATATAGTCGGTACTCACTTCGTATAGTTTGGATAGATTAACTACGTGGCGAGCAGGGAGTTCTCTTTTATCTAATTCATAATAAGAATATGCTTGCTGTGAAATACCAAGATAGTCAGCAACTTCTCTTTGTTTCAGTTCTTTATTGTCTCTTAAATATTTTATCGTGCTTGATATATCTGCCATAATAGTTAAAAACTCCCTTCTAATAATTACTTCATTATGTTGTGCAAATAATATCATACAACGTTAAATAGTATGCGTTATAACCACTAAAATATGTAAACTTATTTTAACTACAATTAAATGTTGTAAATAGTTCTATTAGAATAAAAGTATAAGTTGATGTAAGATGAATTTTCTTATATAATAAATGAAACTGAAAGTGAGGGATTATGGAATGAATCTTGATATTATGGGTCAAAAAGCGGTAGAAGCGAAGTATGAATTACAAAAAACCTCAACATCTGTAAAAAATCAGGTGCTTAAAAAAGCAGCAGAAGTTTTGATAGAAGATACTGCAGTTCTTTTAGAAGCAAATGCAAAAGATATAAGGGCAGCCGAAGAGAACCATATGCATCCGGGTTTGGTGGATCGTCTCAGACTTACCGAAGATAGAATTAAGGCGATGGCAGATGGGTTATGCCAGATTGCGGAGTTAGAAGATCCGGTAGGGGAAATATTAGAACACTTTTCTCGTCCCAATGGACTGGTAATCAGTAAACGCAGAGTTCCACTGGGAGTCATCGGCATTATCTATGAGTCCAGACCGAATGTAACGGCAGATGCTTTTGGTTTGTGCTTTAAGGCCGGTAATGCGGTGATTCTAAAAGGGGGAAGCGATGCATTGCATTCCAATATGGCAATTACAGCTTCCATACGCAAGGCACTGGCGGCATGTGGTATCTGTGAGGATGGGATTCAGCTAATTGAAAGCACGGATCGGGAAGTAACCGGGCAGTTTATGAAAATGAATCAACATGTGGATGTTCTCATACCCCGCGGAGGAGCAGGGCTGATTAAAAATGTAGTGGAAAACAGTACCATTCCTGTGATAGAAACAGGTACCGGAAATTGTCATATTTATGTAGATGAGACGGCAGATTTGGATCAGGCGATTCCTATTATAGTAAATGCTAAAACACAGCGTATTGGTGTGTGTAATGCATGTGAATCTTTGTTGATTCATGAGGCAGTCAGTGAGGAATTTCTCCCTAGACTGGAAGAGGCACTTAAGGAATATAAGGTGGAGATACGTGGGGACAATAGGGCAAAAGCGATACTTCCGGATATTATAGATGCTACGGAAGAGGATTATGGAACGGAATATTTAGATTATATCGTATCGGTGAAGGTCGTTGACTCTGTGGAAGAAGCAATCCACCATATTAACAAATACAGTACGAAACATTCAGAAGCGATCCTGACAGAAGTAAAAGAGCATGCGGAGAAATTTTTAAATGAAGTCGATTCTGCCTGTGTTTATGTGAATGCATCTACCAGATTTACAGATGGATTTGAGTTTGGTTTTGGAGCAGAAATTGGAATCAGTACACAGAAGCTTCAGGCAAGAGGTCCTATGGGACTCAAAGAATTAACCTCATATAAGTATACCATTGAAGGTACCGGACAGATTCGTCCGTAAGAAGGCGGTAGGCGTGAATTGCCTACCGCTTAAAATTTTAATAAAAATTTTCTAACTATTTTGATTTTACTTCTTTCCACAAATCATTGTATAATTGATCCCCATCTTCTCCAAGATATTGAAAAGTTTCCAATTCGGAATACTGACTCAGATCAGGGAATGCAATGGTTGAGTTCTTAATATCTTCATCTTCAATCAGAGCTCTTGCTCCTTCATTTGGTGTAGAATAGGTGATATATTCAAAGTTTTTCAGTGCAATCTCAGGGCGGCACATGAAATCAATAAATTTCTCGGCATTTTCCACATTCTTAGAATCCTTAGTAATTACCCAAGAGTCAATCCACACATTGGTCCCTTCCTTGGGAATGACATATTCCAAATCAGAATTCTCCCGCTGTGTAAAGATAGCTTCTCCGGAGTATATAACACCGATTGCCGCTTCATTTCCAATCATTTTATCGCGAACCTGATCAATGACATAAGCCTGAACGAGAGGCTTTTGTTCAATTAAGGCATCTTTTGCCGCCTGAAGCTCCGTATCATTCATAGAGTTCATAGAATATCCCAGTGATTTCAGTGCAACCATAAAGGCATCACGGACAGAATCCTGCATTAATATATTATCTTTATATTGTTCGTCCCATAATATACTCCAGCTGTCAATTGGCTCACTCACCATTGTTTTATTGTAGAGAATGCCTACGGTTCCCCAGCAATAAGGGATAGAATATTTATTCCCTGGATCAAATTCCTGGGATTGGCTAAAATATTGCTCGCTGATATTCGCTTTCGCATTGGGGATATTATCAAAATTAAGTTCTTGCAGCAAATCATTATCTATCAATTTTTGTATCATGTAATCAGAAGGGCAGATAACATCATATTCTGAAGCTCCGGCTTCAATTTTAGGGTACATAATTTCATTGGTTTCAAATTCATCGTAAACCACTTTAATCCCGGTTTCCTCCTCGAACATATCAAGAACTTCCGGATCCATATATTCGCCCCAGTTATATACGATTACTTCTCCGTTTACAGCAGAAGAATCGTTACCGCAGCCGGCAAATATGATTAGAGACAAGGCAGAAACGCATACAAGAGATATTATTTTTTTCATTTTAATTTAACTCCTTATTAGTTATTATTATTTTCTTTTGGTGATTTATTGACTAGAAATAACAGCAGCAGCACAGTAACAAAAATAATGGTGGAAAGTGCGTACATCTCAGGCTTGATTCCCTTTTTCACTTCCGTATAGATTTTGGTGGATAACGTATCAACGCCGGCACCTTTTGTAAAATGAGTGATAATAAAATCATCCAGTGACATAGTAAAAGCCATAAGAAATCCGGCTGAGATTCCGGGGAAAATATCCGGAAAAACTACTTTGAAAAATGCTCGGACCGGAGAAGCTCCCAAATCGAGTGCTGCCTCATAAATGCTGGGATTTAATTGCTTCATTCGCGGCATCACACAAAGAATAACATAAGGAATGTTAAAGGTTATGTGTGCTAAAAGTATCGTGCCAAGTCCAAACTTAAGTCCCAAACTGATGAAAAGAAGCATAAAAGAAATTCCTGTTACAATATCCGCATTCAGCATTGGGATATTGGTAATTCCCATGACAATAGTTCTGTCTCGTTTGTTCATATTTGATATGGCAATGCATGCGATAGTGCCGATAATAACGGCTACAAAGGAGGATACAAAAGCAATGAATAATGTATTCCACAAGGCCTGCATAATTTCTCTGTTTTCAAAAAGAGAAAAGTACCATTTAAAAGTAAATCCGCCCCATTTGGCTCTGGTTCGGCTGGCATTAAAGGATAATACCATAAGAGTGGCAATGGGAGCATAAAGAAAAATAAATATTAATGCAATATATATTTTCTTAGCAGTCATCTTTATCATAATGCAGCCCCCTCTCCCTCTTTATCAAAAATAGCGGAAGCAATCATGTTGATCAGGATAAAAATCATAAGTACAATCGAAAGTCCGCTGCCTAAGTGCCAGTTGCCGGTTTGGGTAAATTCTTCTTCAATTACATTACCGATAAGAAGTATCTTACTTCCGCCCAGAAGCTTACTGATAACAAAAGTAGTAAGTGCAGGGATAAACACCATAGTGATACCGCTTATCACTCCCGGTATCGATAATGGCAGCGTTATTTTGATAAAGGTCTGTAAGTTATTTGCACCCAAATCTTTAGCGGCATCGATGACATTGGCATCGATTTTAGTCAATGAATTATAAATGGGCAGTACCATAAACGGCAAAAAGTTATATACCATTCCCAGAATAATAGCATATGGTGTATTTATAATATTAAGCGCCGGCAGATGCAAAAAGGTAAGAATATTATTGATAACCCCGGTCTTTTCCAAAAGAGTCTGCCATGCAAGAGTACGCAGCAGAAAGTTCATCCACATAGGAAGAATAAAAATAAGTACGATAAAACTATGCTGATTCACGTTCATATTCGATAATATCATGGCAAGAGGATAAGCAAGCACCAGACATATGACCGTACTGATAAAGGATAAAGCAAGGGAAAGCCAGAGTGCTTTTGCATGTTCCGCGGACATAATTGCTGCCAGATTACTTATCGTGAAGGCACCTGTTTTATCAGTGAATCCATAATATAAAACCATGCATAAAGGCACAATGATAAAGATAGCGGCCCATGCAAGATAAGGCGATGCCAATAGCCTTTGTGTCAATTTGTTATTCTTCAACGCCAACCGCCTCCTCATCTTCAGATGTAGGTTTGTTCATAATCTGGATGTTAAAAGGATTGACCTTGATTCCCACCTGAGTTCCCACAGGGAACATTCCGGTAGAGTGTACCAGCCACTCAAAACCGCCGGCAGTAACTTCCATTTCATAATGAACACCTTTAAATATCAAATGCGTGACAACGCCTTCCATTGTTCCTGCTTCTGGATCTACCAGCTCTACATCTTCCGGTCGGATTACGACGTCGACCGGTTTGTTTCGCCCGAAACCAACATCCACACAAGCAAATTTTGTTCCCAGAATAGACACCAGCTTATCTTCCAGCATAACCGCATCAATGATATTGCTGTCACCGATAAAGTCAGCTACAAAAGCATTTTCAGGCTCGTTATAAATTATTTCCGGGGTTCCAATCTGCTGAACATATCCCTGGTTCATAACAACAATCGTATCCGACATAGTAAGAGCTTCTTCCTGATCATGGGTGACATAAATAAAGGTAATGCCTAATTCATTTTTTAATCGAATCAATTCATATTGCATATCCTGACGGAGCTTGAGATCAAGAGCACCTAAAGGCTCGTCAAGTAAGAGAACCTTTGGTTCATTTACAATAGCGCGGGCTATGGCAATACGCTGCTGCTGACCACCGCTTAAAGAGTCCGGCATGCGTTTTTCAAATCCTTCCAGATTTACAAGCTTTAAAGCATATTTTATTTTATCTTCAATATATTTTTTACTTTTATTTTTTATATTAAGCCCAAAGGCTATATTATCTGCGATATCCATATGAGTAAAAAGGGCATACTTCTGAAAGACAGTGTTAAGCTGTCGTTTATTGGGTGGTAAATGGGTAATATCCTTATTATCAAAAACCACTTTACCTTTGTCGGGAGTCGCAAAACCGCCTAGAATACGAAGAGTAGTGGTTTTTCCGCATCCGCTGGGACCCAGTAAGGTAAGAAACTCATTTTCATGGATGTTAAGATTTAAATTATCAAGCACCATTTCTCCATTATAAGATTTAGATATATCTATTATGTTAATCAGTTCTCTGTTCATAGTAAAAAACCTCCGGTATGAGAATTATTTGAGTTTAATAAGTTAGAAACTGGGCGGGGAGCTGACCCATATAATAACAGCTCCGGTTTTTTTATTACCAGTAATATAATGTGTCGTGCTGGGGGTAAAGTAAAAAGTTTCGCCCTTTTTTGCACGTATTGTTTTTTTACCTAATGTGATGGAGATACTTCCGTATAAAACATAACCAAACTCCTCTCCCTCATGAGGGTTATCGGGGTAAGTGGAACCACCCGGTGAAAGAGTAAGTCTGATTGGCTCCATTATATTTTTCTGTGCATTGGGAATGATCCATTCAATTTTATTACCAAGTTCATCATCTATTTTTTCGAAATAATCGGCATCATGAAATACAATCTGCTCCTCTTGAGGATTTTCAGAGAAAAATTCTTGTAAATCCGTGCCAAGGCATTGAAGGATATCAACCAAGGTAGCGATAGACGGTGAGGTCAAATCCCGCTCAAGCTGAGAAATAAAGCCTTTAGAGAGCTCTGCACGGTCTGCCAGTTCTGTCTGGGTGAGACCTTTTTGTATTCTTAAGTCTTTTAATTTAATTCCTATTTCCATCTTTTTCTCATTTCTTAATTTATTTATCAACCATTTATAGTCAAGAAAAGGTAAACAAAAAGTTTACCTACACTAAACATGCACTGATAATAATTATACTAGGAGTTATATCATTGTCAATAGAAAAATAATGAAATATTTATAAGTTTATTAACAAAAAAAATCTCTTATGATATAATGAAACAGAATTAAGGTTAAAATCATTAAAATACACTAAAATAAGGAGATTAATCCAATGGATAATGATAAATATGTGGCTTATGTCTCAACATATACAACCGGAATACGTGATAATCATGGCATAAAGATTTTTGATGTGGATGTAAAAAATGGAAGAATGCAAGAAAAAAATCAAGTAGAGATTACCAACTCCTCTTATGTGACTATTTCTCATAATCAGAAATTTTTATATTCCATTACAGACTTTGGTGTGGAGTCATATAAAATAATGAAAGAAGGAAACCTGGAACTAATTAATTTTGCATCCATCAACGGAATGAGGGGATGTTATCTTTCTACTGATTATAAGGACAAATATCTATTTGTGGCTGGATATCATGACGCCAAAATTACCGTTCTTCGTTTGAGGGAAGATGGTGGAGTGGGAAAAATCACAGATGAGGTATTTCATAAGGGTCTTGGTAGTGTAGCGGAAAGAAATTTCAGACCTCATGTGAACTGCGTTAAGATGACAAGAGATAATAAATATCTATGTGCAGCAGATCTGGGAATGGATCATGTAAAGGTTTATCGTTTGGATCATGATAAAGGAATTCTTAAGTTGGTAGATATCATAAGAAGCGAACAGGAATCGGCACCAAGACATTTGAAATTCTCAAAGGATGGCAAATTTTTATATATTATCCATGAACTGAAAAATTATATTGAAGTGTATACTTACACGGATATCAATGACGATCCTGAGTTTGAAAAAATACAAACGATTTCCACCTTGAATGAATATCATGCCAGCAGTTCATCTGCTAGTGCACTCAACTTATCTATGGATTTTAAATATTTAATTGGATCAAATGCCGGTGATAATAGTGTGGTTGTCTATAATATGGATGCTAAAACAGGTTTGCTTGAGAAAATTTTCTGTCTTCCGGTCAGCGGAGATTATCCAAAAGATGCGGCATTTTTTCCGGATAATAAACACATAGTTTCACTGAATCATGAATCGAACAGTATGACACTGTTTACGGTGGATTTAAAAAATGGACTTTTAGTTATGAATGGTCCGGAAGTAGAAGTGGAGCAGCCAAACTGTATTATATTTCATAAATTGATTAAATAAAGATAAAACTAAAAAGGATACGAGTCCGCGTAAGCGGCAGGGGAGATAACATTGAAAAAATTTATAGTACAAGCATGTGTACTTTGTTTATTAGCGGGTATTTTATCCTTTCCGGTAATGGCTCATAACAGCACGGAATTTCTTGCGGATGATTGGCGCCTGATGTTAATCAATAAACAGCATCCCATTCCGGAAGATTACACGTTTGAACTGGTAACTATTAAGGGGAAAATGCAATGTGATGATCGGATTCTGGAAGAACTGCTTGCTATGATACAGGGAGCAAAAGAGGATGGAATCAATCTGGTCATCAGATCGCCATACCGTGATATGAGCAGACAGGAGTATCTGTTTAACCGAAAGATAAAAGGATATATGGGTAACGGAATGTCTTATATGGATGCCTACAAAACAGCCTCCAAGATTGTCACAGTACCGGGAGCCAGTGAACATCAGGTTGGTCTGGCAATCGATATCACCAGTGACAGGTATGTTCCTTTGGATGAAGGTTTTGGAGAAACAAAAGCAGGGAAGTGGCTGCAAAAACATAGCTGTGAATATGGATTTATCTTACGGTATCCTTTAGATAAGGAACATATTACCGGAATTGATTATGAACCATGGCACTTTCGTTATGTAGGAACAGAGGCAGCTACAGTGATGACAGAAAAAGAAATCACGTTAGAGGAATTCATAGAAGATTATTTATAAATAGAGAAAGATAATAGGAACGTGTGATGTATAAATTATTAAAACAAGAAGGCAGAGCCAAGCGTGGTGAACTGCATACCGTGCATGGAGTTATTCAGACGCCGGTTTTTATGAATGTGGGAACGGCAGCGGCCATAAAAGGGGCTGTTGGTACAGAAGATTTGGAGCAGATTAAGACCCAGGTACAGTTATCAAATACGTATCATCTGCATGTCAGACCGGGAGATGAAGTGGTTAAAAAGATGGGGGGACTTCATCAGTTTATGTCATGGAACAAGCCCATACTGACTGATTCCGGTGGTTTTCAAGTATTTTCTCTGGCATCTCTTAGAAAAATCAAAGAAGAAGGGGTGTATTTTAGTTCTCATATAGACGGACGTAAGATATTTATGGGTCCAGAAGAAAGTATGCAGATACAATCCAATCTGGCATCCACCATTGCCATGGCATTTGATGAGTGTCCTTCCAGCAAAGCAGATAAGATTTATGTACAGGATTCCGTAGAACGGACCACAAGATGGCTGGAACGATGTAAGAAAGAAATGAAACACCTTAACTTGCAGGACGATACAATCAATAAGAATCAGATGTTGTTTGGTATTAACCAGGGTGCTATTTTTGCAGATATCCGTATCGAGCATGCCAAACAAATAGCAGAAATGAATATGGATGGCTATGCAGTCGGCGGATTGGCCGTCGGTGAGAGTCATGAAGAAATGTATTATATATTAGAAGAAACAGTTCCCTATCTTCCGGTTGATAAGCCTACCTACTTAATGGGAGTCGGAACACCGGCTAATATTTTAGAAGGGGTGGAGCGTGGAATCGATTTCTTTGATTGTGTGTACCCCAGCAGGAACGGAAGACATGGGCATCTATATACAAATACCGGAAAGATAAATTTATTCAATGCCAAATATGAATTAGATCAGAGGCCGATTGAAGAGGGGTGCCAGTGTCCGGCGTGCCGCAGATATACCCGCAGTTATATCAGACATTTATTAAAGGCAAAAGAAATGCTTGGAATGCGGCTCTGTGTGCTTCATAATCTCTATTTTTATAATACGATGATGGAAGAAATCAGAGATGCCCTGGATAACGGAAACTTTGCGGATTACAAAAAGCATAAGCTAGAAAGAATGAATACAGGACAAAATATATAGAAACTACTTGTTTTATCAGTGGATTTTGTGTATGATATTTTGTAGCGAGTTTTTAGGACTTGTAATGAAAAGATGATATATTAG
>CAYXCV010000091.1:0-10509 GCA_964463365.1 uncultured Kineothrix sp. | reverse complement strand
ATACCTCTGTTCCTAATTTAAGACTTGCGGCTATTTCAGTCAAGCTTGAAGAAGAGGCATTTGTATGGATTGTATGCAGCATACTTACAGACGCTGATCATAGTGATTATGAGCAAGATGTCTTAGAGGGTTTGGAGTATGAAGTAACAGAAAAAGAATTCTACAGTGCTTTGGATTTGTTGCGGGATACTACGTATACTATTTTTAGAAATATATATTCTATGTCTTATTTAGAAGAACAAGTAAAGAGCTGCAGGAATTCAGAACTGGAAATCGGCGCCGACTTAAAGCGCAGTGAAGCAATTGCTGAAATAATTCAGTTGTTGGAATGCGATGACACAATGGAAATGATTATGGCAGACGTACTAAGGATAATAGGAACTTATCTTAATATCAGTATGGCTGTCCTTTGTCATGCTCACAAGGACGAAGATGCAATGGATATTGTGACGCAGTGGCATCATAGCGGCATGGTATCGCAATTTGACAAGACAAAAGATATTCCTTGTTCCGTACTGTTTAAGGCAGATAAAGTAATTGTTCTTTCCTCTGGAGCCTCCTTAAGCCCTGAGGAAGAAGAGGGAATACAATTTTTTGATGCAAAGGCACTGATTGTAGTTCCTATGGTGATTGCCGGGGAAACCAGCCGTTACGCATGTTTTGGTGAGAATAATAAGGAAAGACAATGGCAGCTTGATGATGTTAAATTTATAAATGATGCGGTCAAGATATTACAAAGTATCATTATAAAGCGTATGCAGAAAAATTCGCTTGTAAATTCCTATGACTCACTGGTTACTATTTTAGATAATATCGGTTGTTCTATTTATGTCAGGGACATGCATACGGAAGAAATACTGTTTGCGAACCGGTGGCTCAGAAATAATTTCACAAAAGAACTGGAACAGAAAACTCTCCATCTATTATTTGAGCAGGAGATAACAGAGGATAATAAACGTGGACAGCAAGAGATTTATCATGAAGAAAGAGCTTGCTGGTATGACTTATATTATACATATATTACATGGGTGGATGGCAGGCCGGTGACTCTTTTTTCGGTTTATGATATCACTGAGAAAAAGATGTATCAGAAACGTATTGAACAGCAGGCATATACAGATTCCCTGACCGGATTATATAATCGACTATGTTGTGAGAAAGATCTGGCAAGATATGTTGACGCTGCAAAGAAGCATAAAAGTAAGGGAGCTTTACTTTATCTGGATTTGGATGACTTTAAACATATCAATGACGGATTGGGACACCAGTATGGAGATGTTTTGTTAAAGGAGATTTCCCATAATCTACAGCGTGTGAATGCAATTGAAAATACCTGCTATCGTGTGGGCGGAGATGAGTTTATTATAATAATACCGCCTAATAGCTATTCTAAATATGAACAGATCATCAATGAGATAAGAAAAATATTCGCGAAACCATGGTTTTTGAAAGATGCAGATTACTACTGCACGATGAGCATGGGTGTAGTCAACTTTCCGGAAGAGGGCAGAAGTGTTCATGATCTCATAAAAAAAGCGGATATTGCTATGTATGAAGCGAAAAAGCTTGGAAAAAACCGGGTGGCTGTATATACCGATAAGATGGATCCGGCTTCCAGCAGAAGGCTGGATATGGAGAAGAACATGAGGGACGCAGCGACCTCGGGATATAAGGAATTTGAAGTGTATTTTCAGCCGATTATAGATATACAGCTGCCGGGTACTCCATGTACAGGTGCGGAAGCACTGATGCGATGGAATAGTGAGGAACTTGGATTTATTTCACCCAAGGATTTTATCCCTCTGGCAGAATATTTAGGACTCATCATTCCCATCGGAGAATATGTTTTAAGAGAATCTTGCCTACACTGTAAGAAATGGAATGATAGTGGGCATCCCAACTATAAAGTCAATGTGAATCTCTCTGTGATTCAGCTCTTGCAGGCAGATATTGTGGAGATTATAGCTAAGACACTCAAGGAGACTAAGTTATATCCCAGGAATCTGACATTAGAAGTAACCGAGAGTCTTGCAATCAATGATATGGAGCGCATGAAGGAGATTCTGGGAAGAATCAAAAAGCTTGGGGTACGCATTGCTCTGGATGATTTCGGCACCGGTTATTCATCTTTAAATCATATTAGGGAGATACCGTTTGATGTTATAAAGGTGGATCAAAGTTTTGTGAGGGAACTGGCCGACGATGCATATTCCCAATCGTTTATTCGCATGGTGGGAGAGCTGGCCGGAGCCATTGGCGTTAGTATCTGTGTAGAAGGAATAGAAACAAAAGAGCAGTATAAGATATTGGAAGATATGAAAGTGCGGTTGGTACAGGGATATTATTTTGACAGGCCTATGCCAAGAAATGAATTTGAGAAAAGGTATGTGTATTATTAATGTATGAATCATTTGGGGGAGTAAGGGGTTATGAGATTACAGGAGTTAGAGGATTATAGTACGATTACCATACAATGCCATGATAATCCGGATGCAGATGCAATAGGTTCCGGTTATGGTTTGTATTCTTATTTTAAAAATAAAGGCAAAGAAGTATCTTTAATTTATACGGGTAAAAATCTTATAAAAAAGAGAAATTTGGAATTAATGGTTGAGAAGCTGGATATCCCCATTGAGTATAGGAGTGAGGACAAGGACATCAAAGGATTGCTGATTACTGTGGATTGCCAATATGGAGCCGGTAATGTTACAAAGTTAGAAGCAGAACATGTTGCAATTATTGACCATCACCAGATTGAGATAAAAGACGTCTTATTAAGTGAAATACGTTCCAATCTCGGCAGCTGTTCTACCCTTGTTTGGGATTTGATGAAAAAAGAGAACTTTGATTTCACCGGTAAGAAGAATCTTGGAACAGCGTTATACTATGGCTTATATTCCGATACCAATCAGTTTACTGAGCTGCATAATCCATTGGATATGGATATGCGGGATAGTGTAGCATGTGAAAAAAGCTTGATTAATTTATTCAAAAACTCTAATTTAACCCTACAAGAATTGGAAATTGCCGGGGTAGCAATGATTAGGCATATATACAATGATGATCATTTCTATGCGATTATCAAATCACAACCATGTGATCCCAATATGTTAGGGTTAATCAGTGATTTTTTGCTGCAAGTTGACGGGGTTCATACATGTGTCGTATATAACGAACTCAAGGAAGGGTTCAAAATTTCTGTAAGAAGCTGCATCAAAGAGGTATCCGCCAGTGAACTCGCTTCTTTTTTAACAGAAAAGATAGGATCGGGCGGTGGTCACCGGGAGAAAGCCGGCGGTTTCATTTCCAAGAAACTTTATGAAGACTACTTTCCCACTCTTCACTCGGAGGCATATTTCAGCCAGAGAATGAATGAATACTTTGATCACTGTGAGATTATTACGGTAGGGGAATATGAGGTTGACCAAAGTCAGATGAAGGACTATAGGAAGAAAAAGATTCCCATGGGTTATGTGAAGGCTTCAGAGGTACTTCCCATTGGCACACCTATTTTGATTCGTACGCTGGAAGGCGATATTGACATGGTGATAGAGGAGAATCTGATTCTTATGATAGGGGTGAAGGGTGAAGTTCATCCAATAAAAGAAAAGAAGTTTAAACAGTGCTATCAGATAATGAAGGATGAGTATGATGTAGAAAAACATACAGAAGGAAATGAGTATATCCCAACCATACGAAATCGTCTTGACGGAAGTGTCAAAGTACTCACCGATTATGCAAAGACATGTATGATAAGCGATGAAACCCATATCCATGCGATGCAGCTTGACCATATGGTGAAAGTTTTTACGATATGGGATTCAGAGAAATACATGCTTGGCGAACCGGGAGACTATCTTGCGGTCAGAAGTGATGATGATAATGATATTTATGTTGTGGAAAAGGATTTGTTTGATTTGACATATGATATCATGTAAGAAGTATTTATATAGAAAGTGACTGTTTTCCGATAGGGAGCAGTCTTTTTTGTTTGGTTTTTGATTAATAACTTTATTATTAGTTTTTTTTATGCTAATATATACATACTAAAGTGAATTGGCAATAAGGAGGTTAGCCTGCAAAGATATTAGGGCAGGACATACAAGAATGATAGACGAGACTATAAAAACGGAAAATATAAATGATGCTGCTGAAAAAGAGGTGGTTTCCAGGAATTTTATTGAGCAAATCATTGATAAAGATCTTGCGGAAGGAACCTATGACAGTGTGCACACAAGATTTCCACCCGAACCAAACGGTTATCTTCATATTGGACATGCTAAAAGTATCTTGTTGAATTATGGATTGGCAAAACAGTATAATGGGAAATTTAATATGCGTTTTGATGATACGAATCCTACAAAGGAAAGAATAGAATTTGTTGAATCTATTAAAGAAGATATTTTATGGTTAGGTGCAGATTGGGAAGACAGGCTGTATTTTGCGTCAGATTATTTTGAAGAAATGTATAAAGGTGCAGTTAAATTAATTAAAAAGGATAAAGCTTATGTTTCTGATTTAACTGCTGAGGAGATGCGGGAATACAGAGGTACCCTGACTGAAGCAGGCAAAGACGATCCCAGCAGAAATCGTAGTGTGGAAGAGAATTTGCTGTTATTTGAAAATATGAAGAATGGTATATATAAGGATGGCGAGAAAGTGCTCCGGGCTAAGATTGATATGAAGTCCCCCAATATTAATATGAGGGATCCCATCATCTATCGGGTTGCACGTATGACGCATCATAATACCGGAGACAAATGGTGTATTTACCCTATGTATGATTATGCGCATCCGATTGAAGATGCTATAGAAGGAATTACACATTCTATTTGTACATTGGAATTCGAAGATCACAGACCTCTTTATGATTGGGTGGTAAAGGAACTGGAATACCCGCATCCACCGAAGCAGATTGAATTTGCAAAGTTATACCTTACGAATGTTATCACAGGTAAGAGATATATTAAAAAGTTAGTAGAAGAGGGAATTGTTGACGGATGGGATGATCCGCGCCTTGTATCTATAGCAGCACTTAGAAGAAGAGGATTTACACCGGAAGCAATTAAAATGTTTGTTGAATTGTGTGGTGTTTCGAAGAGCAATTCCTCAGTAGATTATGCAATGCTTGAATATTGCATCAGAGAAGATTTAAAACTTAAGAAACCAAGAATGATGGCAGTACTTGATCCCATTAAGCTGATTATTGATAATTATCCGGAAGGTCAGATAGAAATGCTGACAGTTTCCAATAACATGGAGAATGAAGCAATGGGAACAAGAGAGGTACCTTTTGGTAGAGAACTTTATATTGACCGGGAGGATTTTATGGAAGAGCCACCCAGAAAATATTTCAGGCTTTTTCCGGGTAATGAGGTTCGCCTTATGAATGCTTATTTTGTTACTTGTCAAAGTTTTGTCAAGGACGAGAACGGAAAGGTAATCGAAGTACATTGCACATATGACCCTGAAACAAAATCCGGATCCGCATTTACAGGAAGAAAAGTAAAAGGAACCATTCATTGGGTACCTGCTTCTCATGCGGTTAAGGCGGAAGTTAGATTATATGAGAATATTGTAGATGAAGAAAAAGGGGTATATAATGAGGACGGAAGTCTGAATTTAAATCCTAATTCATTGGTTGTACTAAAAGATTGTTATTTGGAGCCGGCACTGGCTGGAGCAAAAGCATTCGAAAGTTTTCAATTTGTACGTCAGGGATATTTCTGTGTGGATTATAAGGATTCAAAAGAGAAGGCACCCGTGTTTAACAGAATTGTATCTTTAAAGAGTTCTTATGTATTGCCCAAGAATGAAATAAGTATAGAATAGGGATAGCGGAGGTTGGTATGTCTGGATTATTATCAGGATTAGAACAATTTGGTCTTGGTGGCTTGGCAGATATGGATTTGTATGAAAAGCCCAAGGTAGAAGAAGCAGAAGGAAAAAAAGTAGTAGTAGTACAGGAGCAGGATTTTTTATTTGACAAGACATTTACTTGTCCGAGTTGTGACAATGAGTTTAAGTCACGAACTGTAAAAATAGGTAAAGCTAAATTAATAGGCACCGATATGGATTTGCGCCCCAAATATGAGAACGTGGATTTATTAAAGTATGATATTATTATGTGTCCGAGTTGTGGATATGCAGCGTTGAGCAGATATTTTAAATACCTTACATCTCCACAATCAAAACGTATCAAAGAGAAGATTTCGAGAAACTTCAAACGGATTACAGTGCATAAAGATGTTTATACCTATGATGAGGCATTAGAACGTTATAAACTGACACTGGCGAATGCAATTGTAAAAATGGCAAGACCCAGTGAGAAGGCTTATATTTGTTTGAAAACAGCATGGCTTCTACGTGGAAAAGGTGAGAGTCTGGATAAAAAGGACCCTGAGTATGCTGCAAAAAAGAAACAGATAGATATACAGGAAATGGAATTCCTTAAAAATTCCCTGGATGGTTTTCTGGCAGCAAGACAGTCGGAAAGTTTTCCGATGTGCGGTATGGATGAATCAACAGTGGACTATGTTATTTCGGTTACGGCGACAAAGTTAGGACAATTGGATGTGGCATCAAAGCTGATTGCTCAGATAATAACCTCCCCGAATACAAATCCGAGAATGAAAGATAAAGCCAGAGAATTAAAAAGTCAAATTATGAAACAAATTAAACTTAAAAATGCGGCGAATAAATAAGTATGAATGATTTAACGATTGAATTACATCAAGATGGCAGTAAACATTTATATCTGCAGATTTATGAACATATTAAGATGGAAATAAGAAAAGGGAAGCTTCCGGAGGGAGAGAGGCTTCCCTCGACTCGTTCACTGGCTGAATTTCTACAGGTATCCAGAAGTACCGTAGAGCTTGCTTATGACCAATTGCTGTCGGAAGGATATATTATGGCAAGGCCATACAGAGGTCATTTTGTATGTGAAATAGAAAGCTTTCTGGACATGATCGAAAGCAGTAAAAATCCTATCCGGAAAGAGGAGAAGGAAAAAGAAGCGTATGCAATCGATTTTTCTCCCAATGCCATAGATATGTCAGCTTTTCCATTTTCCACATGGAAAAAAATCACCAAGGATATTCTTGTAAATGCAAACAGTGAGATGTTTGCTTCCGGTTCCCCTAAGGGGGATTATAATCTGCGCCAAACCATTTGCAGCTATCTTCATTCTTCCAGAGGCGTCAACTGTCTGCCGGAGCAGATTATTGTTGGAGCGGGTAATGATTATCTTCTGATGCTCTTAGAAAAGATATTGGGTAGACATGTGAAGATAGCGATGGAAAACCCGACATATAAAAGAGCGTACTGTATCTTTGAATCTTTTGCGTATCGTATCAGTACCATAACATTGGATGCCGGAGGCATGAGTGCGGAAGAGCTTAGAAAAAGCGAGGCGGACGTTGCCTATGTTATGCCCTCTCATCAGTACCCTACCGGAATTGTTATGCCAATCGGGCGAAGAATGGAACTTTTAAGATGGGCATCGGAGGGAGAGCACAGATATCTTATCGAAGATGATTACGACAGTGAATTTCGTTTCAAAGGTAAACCGGTCCCATCCTTGCAGGCTTCTGATGTAAACGATAAAGTTATATATATCGGAACATTTTCAAAGTCCATCGCACCTGCCATTCGAATCAGCTATATGGTTCTGCCTTTGCCTCTTTTAGAAATCTATGAAAACAAGTACTCATTTTACTCCACAACAGTCTCAAGAATCGATCAGAGGATTTTAAATGAATTTATTGAAAAAGGGCATTTTGAACGTCATTTAAATAAGATGAGGAAAATATATAGGGACAAACACGATTTACTTTTGAACGAGCTAAAAATAATGGAATCCGATTTCCGGGTATCAGGTGAGGATGCAGGACTGCATATACTATTAAAAGATAAAAAGAAACGTAGTGATAAAGAGTTAGCAGAATCAGCGGCGAAGGCCGGTATTAAAGTATATAGACTCTCCGATGCCTATCTGACCCCCAATGAAAAACCTATTAGGAACCCCAATATAAATATTGGGGTGGATGATGCGGTAATATTAGGGTATGCGGCTCTTAGTAAAGAACAAATAATAGAGGGAATCAGAGTATTGAAAACGGTTTGGAGATAAGAATTCACATTAAAAAACGGTATAGGTCATAAAAGACCTCATACCGTTTTCGCCTGTAATCTTTAAAAACTACATGTCTGTTGTATCATCATCATCGAAAAATTCTTCTACCTTGGACTCTGTGCTATCTGCGATATCCTTTACAGTATCTTTCACAGAAGAGGCAGCGCCCTCCACGGCAGCAGTGGCTGTATCCTTAACGTGATCCACAGCATCAGAAACCGCGTTCTCAGCCTTATCCAGATTCAAATCAACATAATTGCGTGCACTGTCTTTCTTATCCATGTCATCGGAATCATCACTGAAATCATCAAAATCATCATCATCCATATCATCTGAGTAGGAAGAGTTTTTATTTTGTAAATAATAGTAAGCCCCGACTGCAACCGCACCTGCAACCGCAGTAAACATTAGAAATTTACCGAATTTTTTTGCCATATTAATACTCCTTTCAATTTCGCAGTTATAGCAATATATTAATACTATTTTGTCAAAATGAAAAGGGATTATGTATAAATAGTTTAAATTATTTGAAACTATTGAATATAAAATGGAAATATGCTATATTTACCTCGACTATTAAAGTCAATCAGACAAAAGAAAAGGGGTAGGCTACACAATGAATGAAAAGTTTTTTGATTTAAAAAAAGAAAAACAAGATAGAATCATTAATGCTTCTTTAAAAGTCTTTGCAGAAAAAGGATATAAGCATGCAAGCACTGATATCATTGTGGAAGAAGCCGGAATCAGCAAAGGATTATTATTTCATTATTTTACAAGTAAGCTTGGACTTTATACTTTTCTTTTTGATTATAGCGTTCGTTTTATGTCATTGGAGTTATCCACCGGTGTAAACAAAAATAAAAATGATTTCTTTGCACTAATCAAGCAAATGGAAACAGCAAAGCTGCAAGTGCTGAAGAATTACCCATATATGCAGCAGTTTATTGAAAGTACAAAATATGAAGATGTAAAAGAAGCCCTGCTTGCAATAGAAGAAAAGAAAAATTCATTAATAGAAGCAACAGAATTCATCATGGATATCGTTGATATATCAAAGCTGAAACCGGAAGTAGATGTGGCGAAGCTGAAACGTGTGATTGAATTTATGATTCAGGGTTTGATGAAAGAAAGCTTTAGTGAAGGCTATTTTCATCCGGACATGATGTATGAAGAAATAAACAGCTACCTGAATATGCTTCAAAAAATAACTTATAAATAAAAATCAGACCGGAAAGAGGTTTATCTTCCTTCCGGTTAACTTTTACTTGATCATTTGATATGGGGGATCGGAGGGATAGCCTCCCTTTAATTTCTGCATACCTCTCTGAATGGCATCTTTGGAATTCTTCCAATCGGCTTCTTGATTCCTGTAGTCGAATTTATCTACCAACCATGAGACATCTTCTGCGAGACGGTTCATATTTTCCTCCATAAGCTGAAAAATCATCGGATAGAACACTGCTTTCTCTTTATCATTTAACTTATTATCAGCAGCTTCACATAAATCTCCGAAATGATGAAGGCAAAAGCCTTTTCCGCTTTTGATTTTTTCTCTGAAGTCTTCGTCTTTTTTGTACATAACAAAAAAAGTATCGATATATCTTTGATATGTTTCTTCAAATCGTTTACATATATAACAAGATTTGTCTTTTTCTGCTACCCAGATTCCAATTGGATTCTGTCTGGATTCATTTTTTTTAAATCTCCCCATAAGAGTGGACTGTTGAGGAATAAAGGATTTAAATTGCTCTTTCATTTCCTGATTCATACGCAGATAATGAGTTTTGAGAATCCATCCGTTTCCAAGCGTATTCCCGTAATCAAACATTTTTTTGAAATGTATTCTACAAAAACCATCTTTATCCGTAGCATCCCTGATATCGCTTTCCATATAAGATGCCCCGGAACCCAATGCAAAATCCAAGAGATCTCTTTCCACATCCCGCTCAATATAGCAAAATGGACATTCGTCATTTGCATTCACCGCATCATTCAAAGGAATTGTATATAACTGTTCTTTCATAGTAATCTCCATTCCGCGCGCCTTCGGGCGCGGCACAAATAGTGATGAAAGTATTTCAATTTCTACTCTTTGGATGTAATATAGCTTGTAAGAAGCTACACTACAAAGCACGGGAGGAGGAGTTGTAAATTCTTTCTTGTTTTAGACAGCATAGTAATCAGTGTAAGTTCTGCCTTTTCAAGCACAAATAAGTGGCTCTATAAGACCGTACACTAAGAATTGTTTTAACGCCTTGGTTAGATTGTGTGGCAGTTCAGTCAATGGCTTCTTATCTTTTAAGAAAGGAGTATGACAATGAAAGTTACTTACCAAACCTGTTGTGGTGTCGATGTTCACAAATCATTTCTCG
>CAYXCV010000090.1:0-10599 GCA_964463365.1 uncultured Kineothrix sp. | reverse complement strand
TCTTCCCAAGCAGCTTTTTCCCAGTACAGACCGATTTCAGGATATCCTTCTCTATGAGCTACTCTAGCCATAGCAAGATACATACCAACCTCTGTACATTCGCCTGTAAAGTTATCTCTTAAATCAGCAATAATATCTTCGCTGACACCCTGAGCAACTCCAACAACGTGTTCAGCAGCCCATGTCATATTCTCATCCTGTTGTGTAAATTTTGAAGCAGGTGCGTTACAAATTGGACATTTTTCCGGTGCAGAATCTCCCTCATGAACATATCCGCATACTTGACATACAAATTTCATAATTAAAATCTCCTTTTCTTTTCATGTATTTTTGTTATTTTAATCAGAACTATATATATTTCTGATCTTATAGTAACCATAGTTTTAAATAATTTTATAATGCTTTTTCCTTATAGCATAATGGACACAATCCATAAAAGTATGTTACGTGACCATCTACACGGCCTGTAAAGTTCTCACTTGCAATATTTGTTATATCAGGAATGGCATCCATCTCTAAATCAATCACACTGCCACAATCAGAACAAACAAAATGGTTGTGTGGAGAAGCGTTTGCATCAAAGTGATCAACACCATCACCAACCCGAAGACGCAGGATTTCACCAATATCAGAGAGAAGCGTCAGATTGCGATATACAGTACCCAGACTAATATTAGGATATTGCTGTCGAACATTCATATAGACAACATCGGCAGTCGGATGGTCTTTTCTGGTAATAAGAAAATCCTTTATTACCTCCCGTTGCCTACTGTATTTTAAAGCCATGATGTACCTCCTTTATAAAAGTAGTAATTGTTACTGTTTTTATTATATCAAAAATACATAAAGTGTCAATACTATTTTACAAATATTTAATAAGTTTCTTTTGCTAATTTTATAATCTTATCGTAATCTTATGATATAATTACTGTAATATCTGATAAATTAGAGGAATAAGCGATGAATTTCAAAACAAGATTGTTGGTGACTTTTCTTACCATTGTATTATTACCGCTTGTATTAACAGCAATTGCTTTTGTAAGCATCGGCGGATATCTCATGAATGCACAGAGAGAATACGGTATCGTGAATATTGATTATACGATGATGTCGGATCCGGCACAGACCTTTGAGCAGATTTCAGATGAGGTTTTCACAGATGTGAAGCAGCAAATAATTACAGATAAGAAAAGATTAGAAGATACAAATTATCTGGCAGACCTGAATAAAGAAATAGAGGGAAAAGCATCTTATATTATAGTAAGAAAAGATAATCAAATATATTATACGGGGAATATAGCGGCAGCAGGAAAGATATTTGAACGACTGCCCAAATATGGTAGTGCCAATGATTGTAATGATGCAGGGTATTATTATAATAACTTGGAAAAGCTGGTAAAACAGCTTGACTTTACATTTTCTGATGGAAGCCAGGGCAGCTTTTTTATTATCACTAAAATCCACACTCTGATTTCCAAACAATTATTAATAGATATGTTTATTGCAATCATATTTATTCTGATTTTCACCAGCCTTATGATGACCAGATGGATTAATGCAGGGGTTTTTTTACCTATTAATGAACTGAATATGGCAATGAAAAATATAGCGGATGGAAATCTGGATTACATGCTCAATACGAATAATAAGGGCGAAATCGGAGAGCTATATAGAAACTATGAGGACATGCGTCTTCGCCTTAAGGAATCTACCGATGAGAAGTTCGAGCATGAGAAGCAGAACAGAGAGCTTATCAGCAATATATCCCATGATTTAAAAACTCCAATTACCGCGATAAAGGGATATGTGGAAGGTATTTTGGACGGAGTTGCCGATACTCCTGAGAAGATGGATAAGTACATTAAAACTGTTTATAATAAAGCAAACGATATGGACAGACTGATTAATGAACTTACTATTTATTCCGGTATTGATTCCAATCGCGTTCCTTATCATTTTCATCGAATAAATGTAGCTGATTATTTTGGAGATTGTATCGAAGAGGTTGGTCTTGATCTGGAGTCAAAGAATATAGAGCTTAACTATTCCAATCTTGTGTCACCGGATACGATAATTATAGCCGATCCGGAGCAGTTAAAGAGAGTAATCAATAATATCATAGGAAATTGTGTGAAATACTTTGATAAAGAAAAGGGAATTATTGATATTCGAATCCTAGATGAAGTGGATTCCATAAGAGTTGAGATAGAGGATAATGGTAAAGGGGTAGCAGCCAAAGACTTACCCAATATTTTCGAACGTTTTTACAGGACTGATACTTCCAGGAACTCTTCTAAGGGCGGAAGCGGAATAGGTTTATCTATTGTAAAGAAAATCGTGGAAGACCACGGCGGATATATATGGGCAACAAGTAAAGAGTTTGAAGGCACATGTTTACACTTTGTGTTTAGAAAATATAGAGAAATAAATGAATAACAAATAAATAAGCATAGAAAGGTATAGAGAGTATGAGCAGAATTTTAATCATTGAAGATGAAGAAGCTATTGCAGATTTAGAGAAAGATTATCTGGAACTTAGCGACTTTGAGGTAGAAATCGAACATGCAGGAGACAGAGGGTTAGAAAAAGCTTTAAATGAAGATTTTGATTTGGTTATTTTAGATTTAATGCTGCCGGGAATAGATGGTTTTGAAGTATGTAAGAAGATTCGTGAAGAGAAGAACATTCCCATTTTAATGGTATCGGCTAAAAAGGATGATATAGATAAGATAAGAGGCTTAGGCTTAGGAGCCGATGACTATATGACAAAGCCATTTAGCCCCAGTGAATTGGTGGCAAGAGTAAAGGCACATATGGCAAGGTATGACAGGCTTGTGGGTTCTAATCAGAAAACCAATGATATCGTGGAAATCAGAGGAATCCGTATCGATAAGACGGCTCGGAGAGTTTATGTAGATGATGAGGAAAAAACATTTACGACAAAAGAATTTGATTTACTTACTTTTCTGGCTGAAAATCCGAACCATGTATATACAAAGGAAGAATTATTCCGTGAGATATGGGACATGGATTCCATCGGGGATATTGCAACGGTAACAGTTCATATTAAAAAGATTCGTGAAAAGATTGAATTTGATACAGCGAAACCTCAATATATTGAGACTATCTGGGGAGTAGGATACCGCTTTAAAATTTAAGTCTATTTTTAACATTCATAAAATTATTATATAGTTGTGTACGATTGGGTATGGATTTTGGAAGAATAACAAAGTCCATGCCCATATTTTTTGCAGCAACTCCGTCCTTACAGAAACGGTCGCCAATCATAAGGGCATTCTCAGTATCGGTATGAAGGGTAGAAAGTATTGTTTTCATTGCATCTTCGGAAGGCTTCATACAGTTAATTTCTTTATCGGAAGAGGTGAAAATATAATCAGGATTAATGTTCAATGCTTCCAGCTTACTCTTTGATGGATAGTCTGAGTAAATGGCAACGGTAACGGAATGATCTTGCAGCACTTTTATAATCTCAGTTAGAGTCATATCCTGGCATTTTGCAAGATATGATAAGGGGTAGCTATGGAGCCAATGTAAAATAAGTTGTTTTATATAATCTGTAGAGGTTCTTGTCTTTTTGGCAACATAGGCATATTGAGCCTCCTCCAAATCATTTTCTGACGTTTCTGACATCGGGGATTTGGAAACGATGCTTTCCCAGCGTTCCCTGGAAGAACGGTATATTTTCAATATAAATAAATCTTTTATTTTATGAGGATGGCAGATATAGTAGGTAAGCAAGCTGCGCAGCATATATAAGCGAAGTTTGGGCTGGCTGTATAGCGTACCATCCACATCAATAATCACTGCCTGATATTCGGTTAATTTTTTCCGTATAACAACCATATCATTGTTTTTCATTCAAGAACCTTCCCATTGATTAATAGTTTATAGCATTTGCATTTTAAAATATTGCTCCATAATGGGTATATCAATAAATGTCAGGAGAAAGAGCAGGAGTACAAATGCAATCAGGTAAAGTAAGAGACTCTTTTCCTTGTAAAGCTTTTCCGGTTTCTGCACTACGGAATCTTCTTTGAATGCAAGATAGAAGTAGAGTACAAATAATCCAATTAACATAGGAAGAGCCAACACATATTCAATACGATATTCAATGATAAAGATGGAAGAGAACACAGTTGCACTCATACTATAAAAAAGTGAGGAGCATAACAGAGATTTCTCTGAATAATATTTGAAGGATTTTCTATATAGCCCTGCGGTGACAGGATCATTGATCATTTTGTATTCAGCATATCTCTTTACGGACATTAGGAAAGCACCGCACATCCAGTAACCAATCAGAATGCTTAAAGGTGGAATAAAATGATTGGTGACAATAAACCAACCAAGCAGCAAGCGGATAATATTGTTGATGGATTCAGATAATACATCAACATAAGGTATATCCTTTGTTCGAAAGGGTTTCACATTATAAAGCAATCCCATCACTAACAGCCAGATTTCCACTAATACAAAATAACTATTGATAAATATGGAACATCCCAGTCCCAACAGAATGAGTATAAAGTATTCTAGCATAACATATGAGAATTTGAGGTTGGAGGTTACTACCGGGCGGTTCTTTTTAACCGGATGGTATTTGTCAAAGTCAGCATCCAGCCATTCATTAATCACATAATTTGCTGAAGAGATAAAGCAGGTTGCAAGCATTCCAAGAATAAATCTAATGACAAAAGATGTATTTATCTGCCAGCCTAATATAAGAAAAGCCACAATGATTCCCGGTATAATAAACAGATTTTTAATCCAGTGATCAATCCGCGCTATTTTAATATAGTTTTTCATTACAGTAAAATCCTTTCATTTGCTGTCTTAAGAGATTGATTAGACAGCGGGTTACTTTGTTTCGTATAAGTATATAGTATATGGTGATGAAACATCCGTATACGTGCCTTCCAAATGTAGCTTAAGCTCCTCCGCATTTAAAATTTCAAGACGGGAGAAAATATACTTACCTTCCATTGCTCTAAAGGCATCTGCGTCAATGTAAAGGTTCTTATCGGAAATATTCAAATCACGTACCGGTTCATAAACATTTTCGTCAACTCCTGCAAAAAGATAAGCACGAGCACCCCAATCATCGTAATATTCCCGGAAGCTTTCCACACGGTCTAAAGAGGGCGCGATAATATCGCGGAACTTGTCCTTGTATTCTTGTGAATAATAGCTGAGGCATCCGTCTAAAGTGTAAATTCCACTATATTCAAGAACCGCAGGGTGCATTCCATATGCTACTGATTTCTCACCGGAATACTCGATATCTTCCATAATATTTTGCATCAAATCTTCGGAATAGAATTCCTTATAAGTTAAGCTGTTAGATGGTTTCTGCTTAATGATACGGTAAGCATAATTAAAGGCTGTATTGTATAAATCATTATATTTTGAACCGGTCAAAAGGATTACAGCAATACTCATAAATATAATAATATAAGCTGCCTTTTGCCTTTGCTTATCAAAGAGTCTTTTTGCAATAATAAACAGTGCCAGATACCAAAGGAATGGGTTGAAAAATACTGTTCTCGTAAACTGAAATCCTTTTAGCGGAGGAATCAGTGTTTCAATTAAGGTTCTGATATTTTCCTGAAAATATAGAGCGTAAATAATGCAGTTAAACAGAATAAAAGCGATTGTCAGGTTAAAAATATCAGTTCTCATCTCTTTATATTTCTTCTCTTTTGTATAGCGATAGTTGAGATAGAAAAAATAAATGATGCAAATCGGCAGTATAAATAATGTATGAACCGCATCCGCATGGAAAACACCGATTGTAAAGGTCTCTCCTATGGCATCCAGAATTTCTCTAAAGCTAAAACTACCCTGCACCATAGTTTCTCTGATAGTTGGAGTGGAATCAAAGAGCATCACGCCAAATAAACGATATTCACATGCAACAAATCCCAGAGACAGAACAAGGAGTGCTAAAAGCAAAGGCAAAGATAGTTTCTTATCTTTTATCCATAATATTATAATCGAAAGCAGAAGATAACCCAATATAAATATACCAAAAAAAGTAAAATAAGATAATAAAGGATATAAAAATAATAAGATATAAGAGGTTAGTTTAGGCTCTCTGTATATTTTCCTAAGTAATAGAATAACCAGCGGCAAGGATACAAAGGGGAAAGAGAAGGTGGGATATAGAGGAAGAATCCCATATGCAAAGCTGCATAGAACAACAATCGCAGCATATTTTTCATATTTATCTTTCAGGATATCCTTAGCCAGCAAGACAGAGGAAACAACAGCTATCACTGTTTTAAGCAGATATCCGATAACATAAGCAGTACAGGTAGGGAATAATATATAGAGCATGCTGTAAAGAGAGAATTCCGAAGCAAAATAATCCCTGCTGATTCCATCTAAAAGGGGCAATAATGCGTTATGTGAGAAAAAAGTTTTGGTTTGAGATAAAATATGATAATCGGCAACATGCAAATCAAGATTGTCATGCATGCTGACATAAATATTTTCACCAAGCACAAGTAAAAAGACGGCTTCTATCAGTAAAAAAACGATAACCAGCGCATAATACCTGTGTACAGTAATAAAGCTTTTTGTTTTATTAAAATTCATAAATCCGCATCTCCAAAATGTAAACAATAAACCAGTAAACAGTGTATACAAAGAAGACTTTCCTTAGAAAGTATCTTTTCTCACGAACAGTTTAGGAATTCACATTTCTTTTCATAGCGGGAGTAGGTTATATATATTTATAACTGTTATACTAAAAACCTGCTGCCACCCTAAAAGCTTTCACTCTGTATGATTCATAACAAAGCTGCGAATTATAAAAATTAATGTTTCACGCACTATTAACGAATATGTACATTATCTTAGCATTGCAAGCGGTAAGCGTCAACAGATAAAAATGAAGATTTTCTTAAGATTATTAGACAGAGGGGAAGGATTCATGTAAAATTATAATAAAATATACGAAAATAGGAAAATTACAATGTTAATGACAGAAAATATATTATATGATGATAAGCATATCATAGTATGCCATAAGCCATCAGGCATTGCGACGCAGACGTCTAAACTAGGGGAACCGGATATGGTAAGCGATATTAAGAACTATCTTAGTAATCCTTATACGGCAGTGATACATCGATTGGATCAGCCGGTGGAGGGTATCCTTGTCTTTGCCAAAACCAAAGAGGCGGCTGCTAAGCTGGGTAATCAAAACATGGATAAGAGATATTACGCAGTAGTATGCTCAAAGAAAATTGATATTTTACAGCAGAAGACTGGAAAGGAAAAGCATACGCTAATCAATTATCTGCTAAAAAATGGAAGAGAGAATACATCAAAAGTAGTCACTGAAAATGTAAAAGACGCAAAAAGAGCAGAGCTTGATTATCAAATAATCAAAAGATACGATAATGTGGAAAAAGGCGATAAAGCAGCTTTATTATTAGAGGTACATCTAAAAACAGGAAGGCATCATCAGATTAGAGTTCAATTGTCGGATGCAGGGATGCCTTTGCTTGGAGATTGGAAATATGGAAATGAAGAATCCATGGAAATGAGCCGCAGCTTACATATAAATGAAATTTGCTTATGTGCTTACTATCTTAGCTTTATCCACCCTTTCACTAAGAAAAGAATGGAATTTACAATTATTCCCAAAGGAGATTCATGGAAAATTTTTTCCCAATTAATCCCTAACAATACCATCAATAATTTATAAGAAATCATCTATACTAAGTCCCATAAAGAGTTTTAAGGGGGATTTCATATGGATCAAATTACATTTGCAAAAATAAAAGAATATCTGATTCTCTCAGCGGTGATTATAGGAGTTTACATAGGATTTAAGTATTTAAGTCCTTTGGTGACTCCTTTTCTTTTTGCATTTGCATTTATATCTCTTCTTCATCCGTTTCTGGATAAGGCTTATGAGAATTTCCATATTAAGAAGAGCTTTCTGGCAGCAGGTATCCTTCTTTTGTTGTGTCTTTTAGTGGGGGCAGGATTATGGGGGCTGATTGTTTTAATTTTTCGAAAAGTAGGAGAACTATTTGGGCAAATTGATTTATTTGAAGAGAAATTCTGTATATTTGTCAGTAGTTGCTGTAATGGAATTGAGAAGAGATTCGGGGTAGATGGTGCCGGAATCGAGACTTATATTATGGATAGGGTGTATATTTTCATTGATAACCTTCAAATAGAGATTGTCCCCAAGCTAATGAATGAGTCCTTAGGCTATGTCAAAAATATAGTAGGTATAGTAAGCTTTCTTGTAATTATGATTATTGCCTCTGTTCTTCTTGCCAAAGATTATAGACAAATCATGAAAATACTTCATAAGCGTAAAGAGTTGAAGTGTGTAATAGAAATAGGGAAAAAGGTATTTTTCCATGTAGGTACTTTTCTGAAGGCTCAAGTGATTATTTTATTTGTTATCGGTGTCATTTGTACCATTACTTTATTGGTCAGTGGAATAGAGGGAGGATTATTTCTGGGTATCTTTATAGGATTTATGGATATGCTGCCTTTTATCGGAACCGGAATCGTACTGATGCCACTGGCTTTTTGGCAGGTCATAAATGGCTATTATGCTAAGGCAGTGATATGTGTGCTTCTCTATGTGGTATGTGCAATAACTAGAGAATTTCTGGAACCGAAATTAATTGGTGAAAAAGTAGGAGTTTTGCCTATAGGAATCTTATTTTCTGTGTATGTAGGTGTTAAATTATTCGGTGTATTCGGCATTATTAAAGGTCCTCTGGCTCTTATGACTATTTTTGAGGTATATCGATATATGAAGCAGGTTAATGAAAATAATGAGTGGATGCAGGATTGACGAATAGCGGATAGTAAACTATGATAAAACAAGAAATATAATAGGCTTTGAAAGGAGCATATATATCAAAATGCAGGATAATATACAAGAAGACATGAAAACAAAATTTTCTTTCTCGTCATTTTGCGAAGAGGCTGTTTCTTTATTATTGATGGCTTATTTATTTGTTATATTTTTTCTTTATCCCTATTATATGCGAAACGGTTATGCCAATATTGGGAGAGATAAATTTAGTTTTTATAGAGATATAACGGTGGGAGGATTTGCATTAATCATTCCTTTTGCCATTTTTTGTCTTATTTACCAATTTCGCGATCATAAGAAAATGTTCTCACTTAAGAGACTATCGATAACAGATGGAGCAGTTTTTATCTATCTGATAAGTGTCTTGCTTTCCTTTGCCTTTACTCAGTTTAAGCAGGAAGCTCTCTGGGGAGAGCGTGGGTGGTATATGGGTCTTGTAACTCAGCTTCTTTTTATCCTATCATACTATCTTGTGTCACGATTCTGGGAGTTTGAAGAGAATATAATTCTTGTTATTCTGGCAGCATCTGCAGGAGTATTCTTACTGGGGCTTTTAAACCGTTTTTCCGTCTTTCCAATTGAATTGGCAGGGGCGACCAATGATTTTATATCAACTCTGGGAAATATTAATTGGTACTGCGGATACTGGTCGGTACTATTTCCGGTCGGATTTACCTTGTACTGGATGACCGGGCGCAGATGGCTTAGAATGATAGCTATGCTGTATGTGGCATTAGGGCTGGGCACAGGTATTAGTCAGGGAAGTAATAGCGCTTTTATTGTGATAGCAGGTCTTTATCTTATTCTCTTTTGCCTGTCTTTTCGTGTGGCAGAGAGAATGCGGCGGTTTTTTGAGCTTATGTTATTATTTTGTATGACTTCTCAGGGTTTGAGGTTATGGCGTATATTAATTCCTGATAGTTTTGATTATTATAGCGGAACCGTAAGTGATTGGATTACAAGTACGTCTGTTACTTTATATCTTATGCTTCCTTTGGGCATTATCTATGTATTATTGTTACTGGCAGATAGAAAAAAGGATATGGACATCAGAAGGTATAAAATGTTTCGGCAGATTACTCTTCTTATATTGACCATAACCATAGGTGTTTATATTCTGCTTCTTATATGGAATACCCGTACAAAGGGCGGAATTCGGTTTCTTGGTGGACAGCCCTTACTGATATTCAGTGAATATTGGGGAAGTGCCAGAGGGGGCACATGGTCTGCAGGTTGGAACTTGTTTAAAAGTATGCCGGCGTGGCAGAAATTGATAGGAGTAGGTCCTGATTGTTTTGGCTTTCATTTATATACCGTTCCTGATGTTATGGAGGCGGTAGTAGATCAGTTTGGCAAATCAAGGCTGACGAATGCTCATAATGAGTGGCTCACTGTACTTGTGAATAATGGAATCATAGGTTTTATTGGTTATGCGGGTATTTTTATAAGTGTATGTATCCGGTACCTTAAAAAAGCGGAGAATATGATGAAAAGTTCCAATGAAAGAGTAAAGTGCCTTTATATTTTTGCAATTTGTGCATTTGCATATTCAATACATAATATAGTAAGCTTCCAGCAAATTTTAAGCACACCTTTTATTTTTTTAATGCTTGGTATGGGAGAACGATTGATGAGAGAAATCAAATTTTCCGGGGGAGAAGAGGAAAAAGTGGAAGCAAAAGTGGAAACAGAGGTTGACAAATAAGGTTTTTTTACATAGAATC
>CAYXCV010000089.1:0-10669 GCA_964463365.1 uncultured Kineothrix sp. | reverse complement strand
ACTCAATTGCATATATTTTTTATGCGGCATTTATTTTACATACCCCAAAAACATTTCATCCCGCCTCCACCCTCATTTGAGCATTACCCATCAAGTCTATGGGCATCTTATATGATATCCTAGTAAAAACAAAGGAGGTGCCATATGCACGCATGGGAAGCAATACAAATTACAATTAATTATATTGAGGAACATTTAGACGATGAGCTGGAAATTACGTCTCTGGCTCAGTTGGCTCATCTATCGCCATTTTATTATCAAAGACTTTTTTCCAGACTGGTGAAAAAGCCTGTAAAGGAGTACATTAAGCTTCGGCGATTGGCAAAAGCATGTTATTATTTGGAATCTACCAACCATAAGATTCTGGATATTGCATTGGATTGTGGATTCGGCAGTCACGAAACTTTTACAAGGGCATTTAAAGAAGCTTATGGGATGACACCGGGAGAGTTCAGATCAGATCCAATGATGATGAATCAGTTCGATCAGCCTGATTTGCTGTTGAATTATGTCATGATTGAAGAAGGAGTTCCGCTTATTTCAGAAGGAATTGTGTTAGAATTTAATAGACGTGAACTAAAGGAACCAATCGTATTTATGGGATATAGTGCCTTTATTCCGATCGAAGGGCAGATGCCGCTTGGAGAAGCAACAGGGGCTGATTTACCGGGTAATGTTTGGAATACTTTTCATCAGAATAAGCATTCTATTAAAAGAATTAATAATGGCAGAGAGCTGGGCGTTGCCTATTTGGGGAATGCTCCCAGTGGAAGCTTCACCTATTTTGCAGGGGCAGAAGTTGATGCAGGTGAAAAAGATGAACGCTTTGAAATATGGGAGCTGCCTCCCAGAGAATATATTGTTGTTAGTTTCGAGGCTGAGGATTTTGAGAGTCTTGTAACGGTAACACTTAATAAGGCGGTGAAATATAGTCAAACATGGCTTCGGAAGCATCAATTGATTTCTGAGGAATATTCTCCGGAAGTTTATTATGACAGTTCGCCGGAGGGTACTTATATGGAACTATGGATTCCTTATAAAAATGAAGTATAATATATTTAACTAAGGGAGGGACGCATCTTATATAGGCTTACAAGATGCGTCCCTCTTAATTATACATATTTCCTTGTATATCTACAGTTTGGATAGTTACCGCAGCCAAAGAATTCACCAAACCGCCCCTTTCTCTTGTATAGCATACTGCCGCAGGTGGGGCATACCAGTTCGGGCTGGGTTTCCAGCATGGTATCCATAATTTTTCCCATCTCTTCATAACATCTTTGATTCATAATACAATCATTCAGTGCTCTGTGGGCGCCTTTGGTTTCGATACGAAAGTGTTTGGAGACGTCTGTCAGCTTATGGTGGGAAAGCTGGGGAAGACATTTTCTTGCCATATATAATGTATCAATATAATCGTTATTCATCTCTTTTCCAAGAGACATAAACGCTGCATCATAAGCAAAATTCGTATCAAAAGTATGTATGTTGTGACCTACCAGAATATCATTTCCTATAAATTCTATGAATCCGGCAATTGCCACTTCTATATCCGGTGCATCCGCTACCATTTCATCTGTGATTCCATTGACAGCGGTAGCACCAGCAGGAATATATCTTCTAGGGTTAACCAGCGTAGAATAATTTCCTTGGACAACACTACCGCTTACCTTGATTGCAGATATTTCAATAATAGCATCTCTTTCCTGATTAATTCCTGTGGTTTCCAAATCAAATACAACGTAATCTTTTACGTATTGGTTCAGGCGATTTCCCTTATTTCTCATCTTCATCTGTTTCAATCGTATTCCTCTTTTCTTATGAGCAAATTCTGGTAGAAATATACTCGCTCATCTTCTTGCGTATTTTATCAAATTGTTCCATTGTGACCGGATTGTTGGAGTGAAAGTTCATCAGTTCCTCTAAATACCCTTGTTTTTCCACCAATTGAATACTGATGGGATATACCAATTCATACACCAAAGAAATATGTCCTACCACGTTATCTACTGCTGCCTTTTTTAACGTCCGAAGCACTGCATGCTCTTCATAGAAGCTTTCCAATACTTCTTCGGTTACTGGGGCATTTCTCAGTTCTTCACTGGATACATTATAAATCTCCTCCAAAGGAAATTCTACATTCACCTTAAGAATATCTATTTTGTCCGCATCCCTGATCACATGACAGAACCTTTCTGTTCTTTCATCCAGATCCTCAGGTATACGGTACGCGTTATGATAATAAATTGCTGTCCATATTATTTTTACTTCTGATTGGTTACTATCACTTTTATCAATATAGTCCCATAATCTGCCTTGCTTAAATAAGATATCAGCACCGTACTGAGCATGATCAATGGATTGCTCATCATTGAACGTACCATAGTTTTTAAGCTGTTCAAATCTTCCGATATCATGCAGCAGGCCTATCAGCCATGCCAGATCAACATCTGCCTCCTCCATATCTAGCGATTGTGCTATTTGCTCACACAAGCTGCTGACCCTGTAGGTATGCTCTATCTTTAACCTTACTTTTTCATCCTTACTATCATAAACTTCTGTATAATCGGCAAAGGTCTTAAGTGCCCTTTTTCTGTCTATCTTCATGATTGCCTGATCCTCTGTTTCATTTTTTATTATTTATCTTATGCATCCTATTATATCAGCCCATTCCATTCCTGATACAATGACTTCGCGTAGCTGTCCGTCATCCCGCATATAGTATCGGTCACCAGCAATAATCTCAGATATAATTTCTCCACTTCATCCTTATCTTTGGAATATATCTTATAGATTGCCTTATAATTATCTGAGATAAGCGCGATTAATTTTTCCTGGACTTCATTTAACTTTCTGTCCGTATCATAATGTATCACTGCATCAACATATTTCTCCAATAGAAAATTCATAATTGTTTCTGCTGCTATTTCTAACTTAAGGATGGGCTTTGATATAAAAGCATACCGATATGCGATGTCACCCAATACTTTTACGATTTGCTCACCGTATGTTCCATAGAAGAGGTCCCTCTTGTAAGTCCCCTCCATAATTTGTTGATAATTAGCGGCAAATCCATAAGTAGCACAAGCCATCAATCTGCCTTGTATTCTTACAATCCAGTTTTGAATTGCATATACTTCCGGCTGATCCACCCCTCTGTCTATGGCCTTTTTATATCTATCCTCCAGAGAGGTAATCATTTTGTAATACTCCCCATCCTCGGGTTCATTTCCACCGCATTTTTTAAGTTCCTGAACAAGCTGCCCATAAGTAAAGCAACCTTTTTTAAAAGCATCCTCTATGTCAGCCGTCAGGTAGGCGATATCGTCTGCGGCTTCCAGTACATAAGCCAAAGGATGTCTTGCTCCATGGGTACCAAGTGTCGATTGCAAATCCTGGAATATGTTTCTTTCCGCATAGTAATAACCCATTTTTTTATCTTTAATATTACCGCTCTCTTTATTAATTTCCAGAGAGGATACCGGATATTTTATGATTGTGCCCAGCAGCCCTTTGGTCAGATTCATTCCGTTCTCATCCACCAAATAGTGGAGCTTTGTTACTAATCTAAGAGCCTGTGTGTTACCCTCAAAATGATAGAAATCCTCCTTCATCTGTGGCTTTAAAAGTTCATCTATAGGCTGTTCTTTATACTGAATCCTGGAAAGATTCTTAATAAACCACCGGCGGATGATAGTCTCACCAAAATGCCCAAAGGGGGGATTACCGATATCATGAAGCAAACCGGCACATTGAAGGATATCACATACATCTGACTGATAAGATACGTCAAAAGTAGGGTCTTTGATGTCTTGTAATATTTTCTTGGATATATTTTGTCCCAGTGATTTTGCCAGAGAAGAAACCTCTAGGGAATGGGTCAGCCTTGTCCTGATGAAATCACTTTTATCCAAAGGGAACACCTGGGTCTTATCCTGCAAACGACGAAAAGATGCGCTTCCGATAATCCTATGATAATCCTTCTCGAATTCTGTACGCAAATCACCGGAATTACCGGTTCTTTTATAACTTCTTATTCTATCACCGCACAGCAGTTGATTCCATTCCATTATTTTTCCTCCACATAATACGTTTTATGCTAAAACTTTACTACTTTTTACTTTGAATGACAAGTTTTTCGCTATTAATTGACATTCATTCCATCCATAGTATACTATAAAATAAAGATTATTACTAAATCTTCTGACTAAGGAAGGATGCACACACATGGAAAAAAGAATGCGTAAGCTACTTGCTTTTCTTATCGTTTTATACATCACTGCCAGCGGCTGCGGGGAAGAGGTTGAGCCACCTGCGGAAGCAGATATACAGCAAACGGAAGAATCTTCCGAACAACCGGAATCACTGTCTGATACAGACAGTGCAGAAGTGGAGGATACGAATATAATTTCACCGGATGAAGTACCCGACGCTTCTCCAGTCCCTGAAGGAGACTTAAGTGACGATATACAAACGGAGCCGACTCCGGTAGAAGAAGCTGAAGTCTCCGGTGAAATACAAAGTTTTGTAGGTATCATCACCGATGCAACTCAGTATTCGATTGCTGCACAATCCTCCTTGGGAAATACTTATTACATGTCAATTCCCGAAACCGGTATTTCCGGCAATTTAAAATATATTACGATTGGTCAAATAGCAACCATAACTTACTCCGGGTATTTGGATGAAAATAATGCGACTCTCGTAGGCTTATCAGATAGTAGTCTTATCACAGGTATTTATGTGGAAGAATATGCTTTTGCAATTAAAATAATAAATGCAGTAAAAACTATGGATAAGGATAAGCTGGCCGATTTAACTAACTTTCCGGTGTTTCTGGATACAGGCGGCGAAAAAGGAGAAGTAATTAAGGATCAAAGCTCTTTCAAGAAAATAGATACAGAGAAAATTTTTACGGAAGAGTTTATTGAACGAATTGCAAACTATAATCTTTTTGATTTAGAATACACGGAATCCGGATTTGTAATGGGAGACGGGGGACCAAACATTACGTTTGATGTGGATTATGATGGTATTTTAGGAGTAATCGGAATCAATTCCACATCTACAAAACGCTAATAGGAACACATTAAAAGAGCGGCGCTTTTTCAGACGTCGCTCTATTTTTAATTCCTATTTTATTCTATGATTATGCGACTCTTCTTACTGACAAAATAGACTTATAAGTTGCCGCAGTTATCTTAATTCCTGTTCTTTCGGTACTGGCATGTACAATGTTCCCGTTTCCTATGTAGATACCCACATGTCCGGCATAGCATACAATATCCCCCGGCTGGGCACTGGAATAATCCACACCGCTTCCTGCGTTACGAATTTCCCAGGATGTTCTTGGAAGCGAATATCCCTTATCTTTAAAAACTCTCCACACAAAACCCGAACAATCCGCACCGTTGGTAAGACTCGTTCCGCCGGCTACATAGGGATTCCCGATAAACTGACAGGCATAGGAGGCAATGGACTGACCTGAGGCACTTCCGCCGGAAGGTATGCTTACACTACCGCCGGAGGATGAACTTCCCGAAGACCCGCCCGAAGCAATTGCTGCCGCTTGTCTTTTTCGTTCCTCTTCCTCTGCTCGTTTTCTTGCCTCTTCTTCCAGTTTCTTAATTTGTGCTGTTTGCTGTTTGATTCTTGTCTTATAAGCTGCTGCTTCCTGCTTCGCCTGAGCTATCTGTACATTATAATTATCATATTCCTGTTTTTTCTCTTCCAGCAGTTCTTCCATATAAGCTTGTTCCTCTTCCAATTCATGCTTAGAAGCTTCAAGCTCTGACTTCTCATCCTCCAGCTGATCCCACACTTGCTGTACGTACTCTTTAATTGCCTGATATTCCTCCAGCATCTTCCTGTCATAATCATAAAGCTGTTGTATGTAATCTGCTTTGTTTACCATATCACCAAAGCTTTCACTGCTCATCAGAAGCTGAACATAAGATACATCTCCCTGCTCATACATAAACTTAATGCGCTGCTTCATCGCCGCATATTGCTCCTCTTCCTGAGCTTTTGCTGAATCATATTCGGCTTCTGTTACTTTAATTTGTTCTTCTTTATCTACAATTTCTTCTTTAATAATATCTACACTGGCAATAATTTCCACTACACTGGTATCTAATTCGTCTATCTCACCGCCGACCTCACTTTGCTCTCCCTGAAGTCCGGATATCTGTCCCTGCACACTATTCAGTTTCTTTTGATCTTCCTGTTGTTGTTTCTTTATATCGGAAATGGTCGATGCATAAACAGTCCCTGTATAAGAAAATGTCATCGTTAATGCCAAACCAATCCCGATAGTCTTCACAACTATCTTCTTCATAAGTAACCTCTGCTATCCTCATATGCACAAACACCAATGTGTAGATGAAATATAAACTTTAACTTTTAATAATACTATAGATCACAGTTATTAACAGTTCTGGGGAAAGGTATGACATCCCTGATATTGCTCATTCCGGTCAGATACATAACACATCGTTCAAAACCAAGTCCAAAACCTGCATGACGTACCGAACCATATTTTCTAAGATCCAGATAGAAGCCATAATCTTCTTTATTCAGTCCCATTTCTTCTATACGCTTCTCTAAAAGTTCCAGCTTATCTTCCCTTTGACTTCCGCCAATAATCTCTCCAATACCGGGAACAAGGCAATCCATAGCCGCTACGGTCTTGCCGTCTTCGTTAAGCTTCATATAAAATGCTTTGATATCCTTCGGATAATCTGTGACAAAAACCGGGCTGTTAAACTCTTTTTCTGTTAAGAAACGTTCATGCTCTGTCTGCAAATCACATCCCCAGAATACCTTAAAGTCAAACTCATCATTATGTTTCTCTAATATTTTTATAGCGTCTGTATAAGTAAGACGTATAAAATCAGAATTCAGCACATGGGTCAGACGCTCAATCAAGCCCTTATCTACAAACTGATTAAAGAAATTCATTTCTTCCTTCGCATTTTCCAGTACATAACGAATGATATACTTAAGCATTGCTTCTGCAAGTATCATATCATCGGTTAAATCTGCAAATGCCATCTCAGGCTCAATCATCCAGAACTCTGCCGCATGTCTTGTAGTATTCGAATTTTCTGCCCGAAACGTCGGTCCGAATGTGTATACATTCTTAAAAGCAAAGGCATAGGTCTCTAAGTTAAGCTGACCGCTTACTGTTAAATTCGTTTCTTTACCAAAAAAATCTTCACTGTAGTCAATGCTTCCGTCCTGATTCTTTGGAATATTATCAAGCCCCATAGTAGTAACCTGGAACATTTCTCCTGCACCTTCACAGTCACTGCCTGTAATAATAGGGGTATGCACATATACAAACCCTCTCTCCATGAAAAAGGTATGAATTGCATAAGCAATTAAAGACCGCACACGAAATACAGCTTGGAACGTATTCGTACGGGGACGAAGATGGGAAACCGTCCTCAAATATTCAAAGCTGTGTCTCTTTTTCTGCAAGGGATAGTCTGCGGTAGATGCTCCCTCTATCACCACTTCCTCGGCCTGCATTTCAAAAGGCTGCTTAGCATCCGGAGTCGCAACGATGGTTCCTTTTACAATAATTGCAGATCCAACGTTCAGTTTATTTATTTGATTAAAGTTATTAAGTTTGTCACTGTATACAATCTGCAACGGTTCAAAGAAAGTACCGTCATTTACTACAATAAATCCAAATGTTTTAGAATCACGGATGCTTCTAATCCATCCGCCCACTGTCACTTCTGTTCCTACAAACTTTTCTTTCTCACGATATAAATGCTTAATATCTGTCAAATCCATTTTCTTAACTCCCTATCTTTTCTTTATTCGTAATATTAACTGTCCGGCATTCATTACCTATATTTTATTCCGCTGAAACAACGGCATTTTCTCTGAGCAAATCCAAAACCTTACTTCCTAACATAAACTCTTTATATCCTCTTTCATTGATTGCTTCTTTGTATTCCTCTACAGTATAGTCTACCTCTGCTGCCTTTTGTTCTAATTCGGTCTGCAGCTCTTCTTCTGTAACTTCTATTCCCTCAATATCTGCTATGGCCTTTAACATTACATAATTCTGGGCTGATTTCAGTGCCTGCTTCCTAATTTCTTCCCCGTATGTTTCAATGTCCATTCCATAAGATAACTGCATAAATTCTTCTAAAGACCTTCCATAATAAGCAGCCTCTGATGTAAGATTGGCTGTGAGAGTCTCTACATAACGATCTTGCATTGCCTGTGGAGGCTCTTTTAGAAACTCGCAGGCTGCCATAATAGAAGTAACAAGAGCATTCTCTATATTACTCTCATATGCCTTCTGCTCCTCCCTCTGTAGCATATCAGTTACATACTGCTTGTACTCATCTATTGTACTACATTCAATCCCCAGCCCTTGCACGTATTCGTCTGTCAGTTCCTGAGGCTGTGCTGCTATAATTGAATTGATTGTCACTGTAAATATTACTGTTTTACCGGCCATTTCTACGGAATGATACTCCTCAGGGAACGTAAGCTCAATATCCACGGTATCTCCTACTTTATAGCCGATTAAACCTTCCTCAAATCCCGGAATAAACTGTCCTGAACCAATAATCAGGCTCTGTCCTGCTGCGGTTCCTCCGTCAAATGCCACTCCATCAAGCTTTCCTGAGTAATCAATATTAACGGTATCGCCGTTCATCACCCCACCTTCAGGATCTAGGCTTAGCACATAATTGATGTATGAATCTCTATAATCATCTGTTATTTCCACAGGATCCTGCTGTGTAACTTCCAGCCCCTTATACTCTCCAAGCTTAACATAATCTTTTACATTAATTTCATCTAAATATGCTTTCTTACTCTCGTCGACCGTACCACAGCCGGCAAATACAGCCACAAATAATGTCATAGCTGCAACTGTAATCATTTTTAAATACAATTTACTTTTTTTCATAATATAACCATGCCTTCCATAACCTGCAACATCTGTGCACAGGCTTAAATTTAAACCTCTTCTTTCTTATAAATAATCAAAAGAAAAGCAATATATCAGTTATACCACAAAACCCACTCCCTTAAAACCCTTTTCCTTATTATTTCATAAGATATTCACAATCTTCCACTGCAATTGATTTTATTATAGCAACGGAGATAATAAACGGCTCACCTGTTCTTTCAGTCTGACAAACAAGGAACGGCCTACATATACATTTTTCGTAATCTGTTTCGATTTTTTTAAATCATCTTCAAAAATCTGTCGCATTTGTATTGCTTTTTTTTCATTATATATGACTGCATTTACTTCAAAATTCAAAGCAAAGCTTCGTATATCCATATTCGCCGTTCCATAACACAACACTTTATCATCTACAATCATACCTTTGGAATGCATGAAACCATTGTTGTATGTGTAGCACTTTGCACCCTCCATGACCAAATCGCCAATATAAGAGTAGGTTGCCCAATACACAAAAGGATGATCCGGCTTACATGGAATCATAATATTTACTTCTATCCCTGAATTCACTGCTATCATAAGTGCAGATAGAATAGCTTGGTCAGGGATAAAATACGGCGTCTGAATATAGATACTTTTCTTAGCTTTTCCAATCAGCCGCAAATAATTATCACGTATGTTCTGATACCTTGAGTCGGGGCCACTGGATACAATCTGGATTCCGCAATTTTGCACAGATTCAAAGGGTTCTTTATCAATATATTCATCGGTCATAAACAGATTTTCTTTGGAAGTAAAATTCCAATCCAGGGCAAATCGGATTTGTAAAGCCGCTACGGAGGTTCCTGTTAACCTCAAATGAGTATCCCTCCAATAACCGAACTTTTTATCCAGTCCGATATACTCTTTTCCTATATTGAAGCCACCTACATATGCAATATTTCCATCAATTACTACTATTTTTCTATGGTTACGGTAATTAATTCTAAGATGGAGCCGACCCAGTGTTGCCGGGAAGAATTCCGATGTTTTGATGCCTTGGCGATTGAGCTCCTTCCAATATTTCTTTCTTACAAAACGTCCGCCCATTCCATCGTATAGGATACGAACCTCAATACCTTCTTTTACTTTATCAACAAGTACATCCTTAATCCGGTTAAATAAAACATCATTCTTTATAATATAGTATTGCACATGAATATACTTTTTTGCATTTTTCATATCAGCAATTAAAGCTTCAAACTTCTCATTCCCATCGGTAAAAATAGTAACATCATTATCCACTGTAAGCATGGCACCTGAAGTTTCCAGATTATACATAACTAAGTCAGAGTATTGCGCAATATCCGGATTACTTAGCTCTAACTCTTTATTGCGGATACTATATTCCTGATTACGGATCGCATCGTTTAAATGATCCTCTATCTCTTTAATCCTAAACATTTTCTGTTTATGCATATCGGTTCCGATGAGCAGATAAAATACAAAGCCCAAAATCGGAATAAAGTATAAGAGCAGAAGCCATGTCCACACGGCCTGCGGATTCTTCCTTTGAAAGAAAATAATGATGACCGCCAATATGAAATTAATAAAAATCAGATGATTGAATATAAATTTCAATACAATCTGAATATCTTCCCAAGTCATAAATTCACCTATATATCTTTCTCAGGCATCATGTACTGCTTGGTGCTGCGTACTGCCTTACGGCTTATTATATATCATTCC
>CAYXCV010000088.1:0-10757 GCA_964463365.1 uncultured Kineothrix sp. | reverse complement strand
ATGGGAGAGGTAATTACAATTAAAAGCATAGAGCAAACGATATCAATCAAGCGCTTTACCATGCGCTGTTCCACGGTCAGAGAGTATTCTCTTGTTAAAAAAATCGGAGTATCAAAAAAATGCAGTTGAGAAGATCCTTGAATGAGCACATCAGTAATCTTGGGCATCATATATACACGAATGGATTTGCCGTAGCAATATTTCAGTAATATATTTCTCTCCTGAGTAGGAATATCCCACAGTACTATGGCATCATATCTATTGATGATTTCTGTTTTAATGGCCTCGGTACCTTCGGTAATTTTCATACATTTTATAATTTTATATTTATCTTTTCTTGTTGCAAACTTATTTAGAATATCATCGATGGATCTATCCCCATAGATAAGTAGCATCTCCCTGGGTGGAAATATACTGCGGTAAATAAGATTGCAGAAATAGGTCCATATACCGGAAATTACAAGTTGTATCACCATTGCCTGTAATAAGGGAGCAATCGGTGCCAGCCAGTTTCTCATAAGAGAAATCTGGAAATAAGAAATAACATTCACTGCCAGCAGTGAAAATATCTGAGAAAAAAAGACCTCGGATGGCTTTAAATACCCAATTTTTAAACCACCGTAGGTATTGGAAAAAAAGAATAATAAAACAAAATAAATACCTAGAATTAAAATATGTCCGTTGATATAAAACTTAAGTTTTAATAATACAAGCGGGTAATAACTTTCAAACCAAACAAATGCATAGACTGCTGTCTGCAGACAGAGTCCTAACAACGATAACTGTAATACAATGATTCTTTTCATGGATTCCAGATGTTTCACAGCTGCACCTCATATCTCTATATTCGTCTAAGCGTTGCTCTAAGTGCCCACAACACAAAGTTATATATACAGTAAGGAAGAGACAATTTCTCTTCTTCACGATAAAGCATCCATATCCTCCTGATAGCCTCTAATTTATTGGAGGATAGTGTTTTTCCGGCTCTTCGATAAATTGCCAACACTTCATTCAGCCCATATGCCGTATGACCTTCCCGCAAAATTCTCCACCAGGTTGCTGTATCTTCACTTTTTATATTGGGCATTTCAATCAACTTCTTACTGATTTTATTTGTATCAAACATAACAGTAGTGGTAAATATAACAGTCCTTGAAAGCGCTTCTTTATATGTAAGCGTTTTGGGCACTTTTACCACTTTCCCGGTTCCCCGTGCCGCTTCATCACCGAATTCGTAACCGGTAAAAACAAAACCAACGTTTTGCTCTTTCATGAAATGTAATTCCTTTTCCAGTTTTTCGGATATCCAGATATCATCCGCATCCAAAAAAGCAATAAATCTCCCTTTTGCATAGGAAAGACCTACATTTCGTGCCATAGCTGCACCTTGATTCTCTTTTTGGTGAATTAGATTGATTCTGGCATCTTTCTTACAAAATGCTTCCATTTTCTTTCTGCCATCATCCGTGGAACAATCATCCACAAGTATTAATTCCCATTGTGTATATGTCTGACGGCATACCATTTTAATCGTTTCTTCTATATATTGCCCCGCATTGTATACAGGTACAATAATACTGACAAGGTTGTCCATAGTATTTTCTATATTTCCTCCTTGACCAGATAAATGGGTCTTCTTTTTACTTCCATATAAGTCTTTGACAAATATTGCCCAACTATTCCAAGGCAGAACAATTGCACTCCGCTTACCAGCATAATAATACATACCAAAGACGGCCAGCCTGAAGTGGGGTCTCCAAATACCAGCTTCCTAATAATCGTAAATATTATAAATAAAAATGCAAAAATGCAGAGTATTACCCCCATAACCGACGCCATTGCAAGGGGCACTGTGGAAAAGGCCGTGATTCCATCCAGGGAATATACAAACAGCTTCCAGAACGACCATTTTGTCTCTCCCTTTTTGCGTTCAATATTTTCATATTCCAGCCATTTTGTTTCATACCCTACCCAGCCGAAAATACCTTTTGTAAAACGATTATATTCTGACATAGCAAGAATTGCATCTGCAACCTGCCTTGTCATCAAACGATAATCCCGCGCACCATCTACGATTTCCGTACGTGAAATTTTATTCATTATTTTGTAAAATAACCTTGCAAAAAAAGAACGAATCGGAGGCTCTCCTTTTCTTGTCACTCTTCTTGTGGCAACCGAATCATATCCCTCATCAATATAGGAAAACATCTCCGGTAACAGGGAAGGGGGATCCTGCAAATCAGCATCCATCATCACCAGATAATCTCCTTTGGACTTCTGCAGTCCGGCATATATGGCTGCTTCCTTGCCAAAATTTCTGGAAAATGACACGAGACGAACCCGGCTGTCTTTGGCAGCAAGTTCCTTTACCTTTTCTATGGTTTTATCCTTAGAACCATCATCAATGAAAATCAGTTCTACTCCGGTGTCCCTATTTTTAAAAAAAATTTCATTTTTCATTAATTCATTATAAAAATCTATTACATTTTCCTCTTCGTTATAACAAGGAATGATTACACTCAAAAGTTCCATTATCGGCCCCTTCATCTCACATATTACAATTAGAAACTACACATGGAATATTTTATCATATATTTTTCAAAACCACAAGAAAGTATCAAATGCGAAATGCGCATACGAATCTCGCATACGTAACACAAAGGGATGACCTGCGTCACCCCTCATCTTAATTTTTAAATTCTAAATTTATTTTATCAGCAATCTGTGCAATATACTCGCTGTTTGTGGGACGGCTTTGTCCTGTTATTCTTGAATAGCCAAATAATTCTTCAAATGTATCCACATTTCCTCTTTCCCATGACACTTCTATGGCATTACGAATCGCACGCTCCACTTTTTGTTCTGTTGTTTTTAATTTCTTGGCAATTTCCGGATATAAAAGTTTAGTGACACTTCCCACCACTTCCATGTCCTGCTTTGTCATGGTAATCGCCACACGAAGATACTGATATCCCTTTAAATGTGCAGGTACGCCCATATCTAGCATAATTTCTGTTACACGGTTTATCAATTCTGTATTACGCATTCTGTCAATTTCCATGATAAAATTCCCCACATATTCATTTTACTCTTATATATAACAATTTATCTGATTTTCCTACAAAACGCATCATATCATACTCTTTAATGACCTGTAAATAGTAAGGCATCGCGTGCCTCCATCTATAAAAACTCTGTTTTCCCCTGTTCCTCCAGAATCTCCACTATTTTTTTCACATCCTGAGCCTTGTCTTTATTACAAACCAGTATGGCATCCTCTGTTTCCACAATCACAATGTTATCTAATCCAATGGTGGCAATCAGCTTATTTTTACTATAGGTAATACAATTTTGGGTTCCGATATGAATCAGTTGTTCTCCATAAGCCACGTTATTATTCTCATCGGCCTCATAGAGCGTATCCATGGCATCCCAGCTTCCCACATCGCTCCAGCCAAAGTCACCCTCTAACATAATAACGTCTTCCGCTCGCTCCATAATTCCATAGTCTACAGAAATCTTAGGAATTTTAGGATATACCCTATTAAGGACTTCCTGCTCTTTCTCCGTACCGATTGCTTCTTCAATCTCCATCAGGCACTCATATACATCCGGGAGCAGTTCTTTAAAATATTCTAATATAACAGAAACCTTCCACACAAACATGCCGCTATTCCAGAGATAACATCCTTGATCAATATAAGCTTTTGCCGTAGGCAGACTGGGCTTCTCCACAAAATCAGCAACCGGATACGCGGTAATCCTTTTTCCGCTCTTTTCACCTATGGTATGTCCTACTTCTTTTAATTTTTTATTATATTTGATATATCCATAACCGGTAGAGGGAGTCGTTGGTTTGATTCCGATTGTAACAAGTCTATTCGTATTCTCTGCCAATTCCATTGCAAAATCCATAACTTCTTTATAGGATTCTTTATCCTTGATATAATGATCAGAAGCAAGAACACACATAATTCCATCACCATGCTTCTTCATAATCTCTATCGCTGCATAACCGATACATGCCGCGGTATTTCTTGCCGCCGGTTCTGCCAGTATATTTCCCTTATGAATCTTTCCGTCCGTCACTTCTTCCATCAAAGGCGCCTGTGTCACATTGGTAACTATAAAAATATTTTCTTCCAGAACATTCTCTTTTATTCTGTCAATCGTCTCATTTACCATCGTATCTTTACCGGTCAGGTTAAGTAACTGCTTCGGCATTTCTCTGCGGCTTAAAGGCCAGAATCTTGTTCCGCCTCCTCCAGCCATAATCACACTATATTTCTGCATTTATCTGTACCTTTCTCAATATGTCAGTTGAATGTTTCTATGAATTATTACCTTCCATCCATCCTTGCTGTGTCTATATTTTCCTTAAACCATTCATAAGCCAGTAACACTCCCTCTTCCAAATCCACTTTGTGCTGCCACCCCATAGCATGGAGTTTATCCACATTCGTTAGCTTCCTGGGTGTTCCGTCCGGCATATCTTTATTCCAGACCATTTCCCCTTCAAATCCTACCGTCTTACAAACGGTTTCTGCTAGTTCCTTTATGCTTATTTCTTTGCCTGTTCCAATATTCACATGCTGCTCTCCACTGTAGTTTTCCAATAAGAATACGCAGGCATCAGCCATATCATCTACATATAGGAATTCTCTAAGAGGTGTTCCGCTTCCCCATAGCTCCACGGAAGGCGCACCGCTTAACTTTGCTTCATGGAACTTACGAATCATAGCGGGAAGTACATGGGAATCCTTTAAATTATAGTTATCATGAGGACCATAAAGATTGGTCGGCATACAACTGATAAAATCATCCCCGTATTGGCGTTTGAAATACTGGCACATCTTTAGTCCTGCTATTTTAGCAATTGCATAAGCTTCGTTTGTTTCCTCAAGCGCACCGGTAAGAAGCGCATCTTCCGGTATGGGCTGGGGCGCCATCTTCGGATAGATACAGGTGCTTCCAAGGAATAACAGCTTCTTCACTTTATAATCATGGCAACACTTAATGACATTGTTTTGTACTTGCAAGTTATCGTATGAAAATTCAGCCGGCTTTGTATTATTGGCATTGATTCCCCCCACCTTAGCAGCTGCCAACACAACCACATCCGGTTTCTCTTCTTCAAAAAACTTCACCACATCTGCCTGATTAATCAGATCCAGTTCCTGACGGGTTCTGCCTATAATATTCGTATACCCTTTGGATTGCAGATTTCTTACAATCGCACTGCCTACCAATCCCTTATGTCCTGCCACATAAATTTTATCTGTTTTATTCATCTCTTCTCCATTCTTCTATCTTTATTAATATGTGATACTATTTATTTTTCTATCACTGAATCCACCTTTTAAATCTTCGCCCCGCAAAATGATATCTGCCTCCGCAGGCGAAGATGGGAATGCTTCATAACCTACTCTGTCACCTTCTGTCGGATAATAAAAAGTAGTTCTTTCTATTTCGTAAGCAGTCACTTCATAATTATCATAATCTTTCTGTACTATAAAATAAGAGTTATCGTAAGCGGCTATGATTTCTTTTCCAAAAGCAAACATCTTATAACATGCCAGTAATCCGATTGCTCCATATATAACCTTCCATAATTTCCTATTTTGTATCATATATAGGCTTAAACCGCCTAAGGTTACTGCGGATGCAAGCCAGACGTATACACATCCGTAACGAATAAGCGGAGCGGTAAATAGCCAAAATAAAAAGGAAAAATTAATGGTCGCCGTAATAAGCAGCCAATCATACCTTTCTTTTTTTCTCTTTATTATAATAAAAATTGCGGCTATCAGGAAAATAAATAGAGAGGCAATACTACTCAATATAAATATTTTATCTATCGTTCCAAGCTCTAAAAACCATGTGCGAAACCATATTGAAATAGGTTCCTCATATCTGGACACATCAGTAATACCCCGACCCCATACTTGTATTTCTTTGGCGTCATAATCTGCGATTCCCTTCGGTATCTTCCAGTCAACGGGAAAGAAATCTATGAAGGTAAATGGATAAACAAGCCACCCCGATATGATAACATTACGAATGATATAAGGGGCTATAATAAATAGACCAAGCCCTAGAAATGAGAAAATCCCTTTGAAATTCCTTTTCTTTATTAAATGTACCGCTGGTTTTATGACTAGAATCAGAATCAACGCTGCAGACAGCTTCAGACTCATGGTGTAAACTCCAAGCAGGCACAATAGCCCATATGGTATCCATGATTGTTCTTGTCGTTCCAATAAGTCCAGCCAGCGTATAATGATATAGAATATAGTCAGTACCGTAAAATAATCAGAAGCCGGGGATATCATTTCATCAAATATAATCAATAAATAATAAATAGCCATTATTCTTGCAAAATCTGATAACAAAAGCTTTTTTCGTTTCCATACAGCTATTATTTCACTGCAAACCTTTGCTGTAAGTAATGCAAAAAAACCAGCCATGCAATGATAGGATTGTCCGCCCAAGAATGAAAAACTAAAAAGCGCTGATAAGCTAAATGCAGAGCTGTTATAAGCGAGTCTGCAGTGCAAATTACCCAGCCCCTTTACAATCCCATATTCCTCTATCCAACGAATACTTTGTGCATGATATAGACCCGTATCATAGTGAATAATACCTCGGGAAGTACCATAGGCAAAGAGTAGAAATAAGATGGCATAATAAATCCACTTGCCTTTTGATGTCCTTTGACTTATTTTTAATACTTCTTCTTTCCATGACCTTCTGAAAAAGATTAGAATAAAAATGCATATCGCAATCAAAAGTATATTTGCTGCCAAACCAACTTTGTTAAACAAACTAAAAATCTGGGAATATATGGTAAGCCCAACCAAACCGACCATGATATAACTATCTGCCTTTAAATTGCGCCAAAATGCCTCCGGCGCTTCTTGCTTTTTTCTGCCTGTACAAAAGCGGCTGATACTTCTCAGTATCAGAAATCCCACTAAATACGCCGTCAGCATAACATACAGAAAAATCAGACCAACCGAAAGCATATATTTACCTCACATTGTGTTATTTTGCTATTTCATATGCGAGTATACTATTGTATAATGCAAGTGACAACATATAATATTGCGTCAAAATAGTAAAATATTGCTACAGCAATAAAATACTATTTTTCTATTTGAAAGGACCTTAGTATGGCAAAATCAACCTCAAACCGCATCATATCGACACCCTCTGCTTATGCCAAAGAGCATTATCTATATGTACAGGAGGTAGGTACTTTACAGAGTCTGGAACCCCATATCAGCAAGCGACAGAATCTGAATTCGTATTTATTTTTTATTGTACTAGATGGCAGGGGAGAAGTTTCTTACGAGAATAAAAGATACCACATATCGGCGGGTGATTGTGTATGGTTGGATTGTACCCGCCCATACTCTCATGAAAGCAGTGCCGATGAACCGTGGAGCCTAATGTGGGTACACTTTAATGGAATTACTGCAAAACATTATTATGAAAGTTTTATCCAGCATAGTAATTCCTTTTTGTTCCGTCCGAGAAATCTGGTTCTATTTACCGATACCCTTACGCAGCTTTATCAGGTTCAGCAAACCAAGTCTTCCCTCATAGAGTTGATGTCCAATAAGTATATTACCGATATTATCACTCTTTGTTTCACAGAAAGCAGATTGGAACACGAAGGAGAATATTCTATCCCTGAGAAATTAAGCCAGATTCATACTTATCTGGAAGATCATTATGCAGAAAAAATAACTCTGGAAAAATTATCCTCTCAATTTTTTATCAGTAAATTTCATTTATCCAGAGAATATAAGAAAATATACGGCATCACTCTGTTAAGTGATCTTACAGCCAAACGTATTTCCCATGCCAAATCTATGCTTCGTTTCAGCGATAGTTCCATAGAGTCTATTGCGCTTGCTACGGGCTTTCAGGATGCTGCCTATTTCAGTAAAGTCTTTAAAAAATCAGAAAATATGACGCCTATCGAATACCGCAAAAAGTGGTAATCCTTTGCTTAAGCTTTATTGGATCACCACACTCTTTACTAAATATACATAAAAACGGCTAGTAATACCCCAAGCAAGGCTCCCATAAGAACCTGCAAAGGCGTATGTCCGACAAATTCCTTCAGCTTCTCCTCCACTGTCATTTGCTTCCCCATATTGGTAAAAGTCTCTATCATCTCATTGATTACTTTTGCCTGAATGCCCGCTTCTCTTCTGACTCCCATAGCATCATACATAACAATAATTGCAAATATTGCAGCAAGGGCAAATTGAAAACTTCCTCCGCCATATTCAAATCCGGTGGCTGTTACGAGCGCACATACGGTTGAGGAGTGTGAGCTTGGCATACCCCCGCTTCCAACCAGCCGTTCCGCAACAAACTTCCTGTTAAACCACATATATATAATCGTCTTCAGTATCTGGGCTACAAACCACCCAGTCACCGATACCATAAAAATCTTATTATGGTATAAATCATTTAAAAAGTTCATTCTTTATTATTCCTTTGCATCTTATAACGTACTTATATATTCTTCAATTGCATTATGCCAATCAGCAAACCTAAAGTCTGTCGTCAGCGTAAGCATATAATTATCTAAAATGGAATATGCTGGTCTTGGTGCGGAAGAAGGATTCATACTTTCATATTCCTCAGTTGTAATTGCCTCTACATTTGTTTTCTTTCCAGCCAGTCTAAAGATTTCCTTTGCAAATTCAGCCCAGTGGCAAGAGCCTTCACAAGTGCCATGAAATGTTCCATAATTTTCTGTGAAAACAAGATGCCCAATTGCCCTTGCAAGTTCGTCTGCACTGGTGGGAGTACCAAACTGATCTCCTACCACACGCACTTTATCATGTTTTTCTGAAAGCTGTAACATTGTTTTTACAAAATTCTTACCCTCACCATACAACCAGGCAGTACGTATAATGAAATAATCCTTGGCAAACTCTTTCACAAAATTCTCTCCTGCCAGCTTGGAAGCTCCATATACACCTTGAGGTCCTGTCAAATCAAATTCTGTATATGGCTTGTCCGCATTTCCCGGAAAAACATAATCAGTAGATACCTGCACAAGCTTTGCACCGACATCAGTTGCAGCAATGCTTAAGTTCCTCGGACCGATTGCATTAATCCGAAATGCATTATCCACATCTGTTTCACAAGCATTCACGTTCGTATGAGCAGCACAGTTAATAATGGCATACGGTCTTACCTGTTTCACCATTTCCATTACTTTATCAATATTTGTAATGTCCAATTCAGCCACATCTGTATTTATCAATTCTACATTATAATCTTTGTTATTATAATATTTATTAATGGCAATTCCCAACTGTCCGTTGCAGCCTGTCACTATTATTTTCTTCATATAATAAAACACCTCCAGAGTTCGTCTTTAAAGCTATTATCATAATACAACCCGTTGTTAGATTATGCAAGTAAACATTTCGTACAAATCATCATATAACATAGATAAATTTTTCGTAATAAAATCTTAAGATTTTTGTACATAATTTTTAACTTCTTAGTAGTGACGGCATCATTATAATATGCTATAATTTGCATTGTGGCGTTTTCTGCCGAGATTTATTTAGATATTTTATGATACCAGAAAACCCCATTTTATTTATGAAAGCGAGGATTACACATGAAACGATTACAAGTACTTCTTCTAATTGCTTTATCCTCCACCCTTTTATTATTTGGTTGCGGTAAGAAAGAAGAAGTTGAAGAACCTGTTGTTGCACAGGTAATTGAACCTCAGCCCGAATTACAAAAGGATGGGGATGACGTTGTTGAAGAAAAAACTGATGATGAGGTTCCACCTGAAGAAGGTATGGTAAGGAGCACCCTCACGAATGAATGGATTAAGGGTGATTTAGAAAATATTCGTCCAATTTCAATAATGGTTCCTAATGACACTGCGGCATTACCGCATTACAACCTCTCTAAAGCGGATATTCTATATGAATGCCCTGTGGAGGGAAGTATCACAAGAAGCATGGCTATCTTCAAAGACTGGGAAGATTTAGATCGTATCGGTAATGTTAGAAGCTGCCGTGACTATTTCGTATATTGGTCATTTGAATGGGATTCCATTTATATTCACTTTGGCGGCCCCTTCTATATCAATGACATCATAGAGAAGAAAGATACCGATCATATCACCGGATGTACATATGGTGATAAGAGATCTGATGGTATGTATGAAGACACATTTTATCGTTCAAAAGATAAAAAGGCTCCTCAGAATGCATATGCCAGCGGCGAAGGTATTAATAAAGGAATTGAAAAATTCAGTTACTCTAAAACATACAGAGATGGTTATTATGATGCTGATCATTTTAAGTTCGCTTCTACCAAAGAACCGAATACATTGGAAAAATACAGCGATGCCATAAGTGCTAAAGAGATTGATATGAAGCCGACTTATCCGGTAACAAAAACTGCTTTCACTTATAATGATGAAGATGGTCTGTATTACCGCTCTATGTACGGCAAACCGGATGTGGATGCTGCCAATGACGAAAAGCAATTATCCTTTAAAAATGTCTTTGTACAATTCACATATCATGAAGTCAGAGATCAAAAAGGTTATCTCGCATTCCAGGTACATGATACCACAAGAGATGGCTATTACTTTACAAATGGAAAAGGTATCCATGTTACATGGAAGAAAACCACAGACTATGAACCTACGAAATATTATGATGATGACGGTAAGGAAATCGAAATCAATACCGGTA
>CAYXCV010000087.1:0-10925 GCA_964463365.1 uncultured Kineothrix sp. | reverse complement strand
TGAGAGGTCGAAAATTTTCATGAGAATGAAAATTTTCTCCTACTCGATTAATAGATGTAAATATTTGTAAAAAAAGTCCTTGTGATATTTGTAGCCTTGTAGTAGAATATACGGGATGTATGATTGTATACGATTATTCAATAATATCAAAAGACGGATAATTGTATAAACTAATGTATATTGATAATTAAGAGGATGGTGTAAATATGAAGTCGTACAAAGAAATGAATGAAGAAGAACTATTGCAGCTGTATACCACATTACAAAAGGAATATGAGGATGCAAAGGGAAAGGGTTTAAAACTTGATATGTCAAGAGGAAAACCATCAGCATCTCAGTTAAATGTGGAAATGGATATTATGGATGTGCTTAATTCTACTTCTGATTATAAAACAGAAGCTGGTGTGGATTGCAGGAACTATGGCATTGTTGATGGAATTCCGGAAGCAAAGAAGCTGATGGCAGAAATGATGAATGTTGATAATCCCGATAACGTAATTGTTTGCGGCAATGCAAGTCTTACCATTATGTATGATACTATTTCGCGTGCAGTGACACATGGTGTTTTAGGTAATACACCGTGGTGTAGGCTGGATAAAGTGAAATTTTTGTGCCCATCTCCAGGATATGACAGACATTTTGCTGTTACAGAGCATTTTGGAATTGAAATGATAACAATACCTATGACTCCGTCGGGACCGGATATGGATATGGTGGAAGAACTGGTAAGCAAAGATGATACCATAAAGGGGATTTGGTGTATTCCCAAATATTCTAATCCACAAGGTTATTCTTATTCTAATGAGACGGTAAAAAGATTTGCAGCACTGAAAGCCGCAGCTAAGGATTTTAGAATCTATTGGGATAATGCATATGTAATTCATCATCTCTATGATGATGTACAAGAGGAAATACTTGACATTTTAGATGAATGCAGCAAAGCAGGAAACCCTGATATTGTCTATGAATTTGCATCAACATCCAAAGTAAGCTTTCCGGGAGCGGGTATTTCCGCCATTGCTTCTTCTAAAGCAAATCTTGATGATATGCGTAAGACTATGATGATTCAGACAATAGGGCACGATAAGATCAATCAATTGCGTCATGTGAGATATTTTAAAGATATTAATGGATTAAAGGCTCATATGAAAAAGCATGCAGATTCTATGCGCCCAAAATTTGAAGCAGTGCTTACAGGCTTGGAAAATGAATTAGGAGAACTAGGCATTGCACAATGGACGAATCCGAAAGGTGGATATTTTATTTCTTTTGAAGCTATGGATGGATGTGCAAAGGCAATTGTATTAAAGTGTAAAGAGGCAGGAGTGGTACTTACCGGTGCGGGAGCAACGTTTCCTTATGGGAAGGATCCCAAAGACAGCAATATCCGTCTGGCACCCACATTTCCAACACCAGAAGAATTGTCAGCGGCAACAGATCTTTTTGTATTATGTGTAAAATTAGTCAGCGTAGAGAAATTAATCGCAGTTAAATCAAAGCAATGTGCTGGTTAAAGATAGGTGAGTAGTTATGTCAGAAGAATTTAAAAGACTTAATAGAGAGCTTGTATATCAAGGTACCATTATTGATTTCTATAAAGATACGGTACTGGTTCCCAATGGGAACGTAGCTAAATGGGATTTTATCGATCATAAGGGTGCGGCTGCCGTCATCCCTGTTAGAGAAGACGGTAAATTATTAATGGTTAAGCAGTTTCGTAATGCACTTGACCGGTATACACTTGAGATACCGGCAGGAGGATTAAATGATATGACAGAACCGACAATGGATGCTGCAGCCAGGGAATTAGAAGAAGAAACGGGTTATCGTTCGGAGCATTTGGAATTACTTGTTTCCATCCGAACAACAGTGGCGTTCTGTAATGAGAAGATAGATATTTATGTGGCAGATCATTTAATTAAGAGCAAACAGCAGCTTGATGAAGATGAATTTATTATTGTGGAATCATATTCAGTGGAAGATCTTTGCAGCATGATTTATACTGGAAAGATTGAAGATTCCAAAACCATTGCAGCAATTATGACTTATAAAGATAAGTATTGTCAGAACAATTGAATTATAAAGTATGTATTATCCTATCCCATTCATACATATACTGTATAAATTATGTGTGACGGTGATGGCAGTAAATGTATAAAAGAGGTCAACCAAACAGCCGGCATATTAGCTGGCTGTATTTATATTTAGGAGGATTTATTCTGGGAATCATTGTGACCAATATCTGTAGAAATTACTTTTTAGGTGACATGGATTTATTAAATGCAGCATCTCTTAGCAGGATGAAATATTTAGAAATCAATAAAAATGCGTTTTTTGTATATGCCATACGTGAACGTATGAGTTCAACGCTTATTCTATGTTTAGTGGCAACGACTTATATTGGGATTATATTAATATCTATGTACGCAGTCTGGTTGGGAATCATGTCCGGTGTTTTTCTTTCAATTGCTGCAATCCGATATGGCATAAAAGGTATACTTCTTGTATTGGCAGGAATATTACCACAGTATATTTTGTTAGTACCTGCATGTATTATGTTGATGAACTGGTGCTATCAAATATGTACAGGGATGTATTTCCCTCATAAAGCATTTGATACTGGATATGGGAATCCCAAGCAATATTATATAAAGAAATTATTACAGCTAATAATCATTATAGGAATTGTTTTCGCAGGAAGCATGGTGGAAAGTTATGTAAATCCAATTTTACTTACATCTTTTTTAAAATTATTTTAATAAAAATATTCAATATATAGTATATCGTTTAAAAATACGCGTCGATATGTGGTGTTTTGAATTAAAACCTTCTAAATATTGCGTAAAATCGTATAAAAATCTATTTGCTTTTATCCAAAATCCTTATTATAATGAAAGCTAATGGCGTTAGGTTCAGTGTGGGAGTAACGAGAGAGGGTTGTGTATTACATGGAAAAAGAAATTAGTGCATTTATTTCGTATTTACATAATGTAAAAAAAACTTCTGAAAATACAGAATTGTCTTATAAAAGAGATTTGCAGAAAGTTAAAAAATTTATGGAAACGTTGGGCGTTACAGATGTATATAAAATTACGTTAACCAATTTAAATTCTTACATCTTAGATTTAGAGAAGAAGAATTTCAAGCCGTCTACCGTTTCAAGAAATATTGCATCAATTAAAGCTTTTTATCATTTTATGAATAAAGAAGGTTTGATAAAAGAAAATATAGCGGATGCTTTAAAAGCACCGAAGATTGAGAAAAGAGCACCTGAAGTATTATCCATGAAAGAAGTTATCGCTCTGTTAGAACAGCCCAAAGGAGATTCTCCCAAAGAAATTCGTGATAAGGCGATGTTAGAACTGCTGTATGCTACCGGGATACGTGTTACAGAGCTGATTACGTTAAAAACTTCGGATGTAAATCTTAGAATGGGTTTTATTATATGTAAAGATTCCAGCAAAGAACGAGGGATACCGTTTGGAGCAGAAGCCAGAGAGGCAATGATTCGTTACTTGGATGTGGCACGTGAAGTGATGATAGATACTCCGGATTCAGATGTTTTGTTTCCGAATTGTTCCGGGTGTTCCATGAGTAGACAAGGTTTTTGGAAGATTGTAAAATACTATGCAAAGAAAGCCGGTATAACAGCGGATATCACACCCCATACCTTAAGGCATTCATTTGCGGCACATTTAGTAGAAAATGGAGCAGATCTTAGAAGCGTACAGGAAATGCTCGGTCACTCTGATATTTCTACAACACAAATATATGTTAATTTAAATCATAACCGCATTAGGGAGGTTTATGCGAAAGCACATCCCCGCGGATAAAAAAGAACCAGAGATTTTGTTTAAAGCACAAAACCTCTGGTATTTTTAATCTATCACTTAATTATTCATAATCAGCAATATCATAAATCAGACGTTCGGTATCTTCCCATCCCAAACATGCATCTGTAATAGATTTTCCATAGATGCCTTCCCCGATTTTTTGGCTGCCTTCTTCAATATAGCTTTCTATCATAACACCTTTAACAAGCTGATGTATTTCACTATTTAATTTACGGCTGTGCATCACTTCTTTTACAATTCGAGTCTGTTGTTTATATTCCTTGTTCGAGTTGTTATGATTACTATCTATAATGCAGGCTTGGTTTTTTAAATCACGTTCCTGATATAAGTTTAAAAGAATATTTAAGTCTTCATAATGGTAGTTAGGGATACTGCGGCCATATTTGTTAACGGCACCCCTTAAAATAGTATGTGCAAGCTCATTACCCGTAGTATTTACCTCCCAGCCTCTATAGATAAAGGAATGGGGATGCTGAGCGGCATAAACGGAATTCAGCATAACAGAGAAATCACCGCTTGTTGGATTTTTCATGCCAGCAGGTACATCAAAACCGCTGACGGTTAGTCGGTGCTGTTGATCTTCCACAGAACGGGCTCCGATTGCAACATAAGAAAGCACATCTGACAAATAACGCCAGTTTTCAGGATAAAGCATTTCATCCGCCGCCGTTAAACCGGATTCTTCAATGGCACGTATTTGCATTTTTCTCATTGCAATCAGTCCTGCCAGAAAATCCGGCTTCTTTTCGGGATCAGGTTGATGAATGATACCTTTATACCCTTCACCGGTGGTACGTGGCTTGTTTGTATAAATTCTTGGTATTAAAATCAACTTGTCCTTTACCTTTTCATTGACTTTAGAAAGGCGATTCACATAATCACAAACCGCATCTTCATTATCGGCGGAACAAGGACCGATAATAACAAGAAATTTATTGCTATTTCCTGTTAGAACATCCTTGATTGCCGCATCTCTTTGAAGCTTGAGATTTCTAAGTTTCTCGGGCATAGGAAACTCTTTGCGTATTTCGTCAGGGGTTGGTAGCTTTTGTATGAACTCAAATGACATTTTCAGTACCTCCAATGGTGTAAGTCATAATAATTATATTAAAAATCATAGTTATTATAGTATATCAAAAAAGGAAGCGCAACTGTAATAATTATTTCAGATATTTTCTGACAGCAAATACACAAAGTAAAGTTTGCATAATCTGGCTTGCTAATAGGCCCCATAAATATCCTTTAATACCAAAGATAGGAATCGCAATAAAGACAAATAAGAGACGAAACATAAGGCTTACCATGCTGAAAGCAAACGTGTAAGCTGTTTTGCCTAAGCCGTTTAGAATGCTGTTTAAGGTACTTGCAATATACATAAATGGACAGATAAAACTTAAGGTGATAATAAAGCTTCCGGCAAGATGGCTTTCATATAAAAGATTGCCGACAAATCTGCCGGAGATCAGAAAAAATCCTGTGCAGAGAAAACCGAGAATAAAACAATACTTAATTGATTTTCTTACCGCCTTTTTGATGGCACGTTGATTATTTACGGCATCTGCCTCCGATACTAATGGTAATAGAAGTACAGAAATAGAATTAGTAATCGCCGATGGAAAGAATATGAGGGGGAGTGCCATTCCGGTGAGGACACCATAAACGCTTAGTGCTTTTGCATTATCATAACCATAGATCTGAAGCTTTTGTGGAATATATATAGCTTCTATGCTCTGTAGAAAGTTAATAAGAGTACGATTCAATGAAAGCGGGAATGCAAGTGATAAGAGGCGTCTTGCATCCTGCAAATATACAAATCGGGATTGTTTTACTTTAGCGAGTATGCCAATGGAGGCTGTCAGCTTGTAAAACCTATAATAAATAGCTGTTAGGGATACAATCATAGATGCCCCTTCGCCGATGACTAATCCCACAACTGCAAAACTGATGGTAGGAGACATTCCACGATTTTGAAAACTTTCATATATAAGAAAAACACTGCCTACTCTGATAATTTGCTCAACAAGTTGGGTGAGTGCGGGAACCGAAGTTTTACGGATACCATAGAAATATCCATTGATACAAGAATGTACCGTTGCCATAGGTATCGATAGGGATATGATGCGCAGCAAAGGTGCAGTGCGTGATTCAAATAAGAATTTTGTGGCAATCATATCTGAAAATGAGTATATGTAAGTGGCACAACCAAAGGATAGCATCATGGCTATCGTAAATCCTACGAATAGGGTGCGAAAGGAAGATTTATAATCATGGGTACTTGTTTCACTAGCCACAAATTTGGATATAGCAGTCTGTATACCAGATACGGTAACAGAAAACGTTAGAGCAAGTACGGGGGCGGTTAACTGATATAATCCCATACCTTCGGCACCAAATACCCGAGATAAGAAGATGCGATAGAAAAAACCGATAAAACGACTGACAAAACCGGTAATTGTCAGGATAATAGTACCTGTAATAAGAGGATTTTTTTTCTTCATAGACTACCTTCAGATAATCAATTTGTTTATAAATATATGCAAAGTGTTTTATTGACAGAACAAAAGTGGAGTGGTATAGTGAAATCATTGAATTCGTAGTGGGTTACTAGGAATTGAAAAGGAGTGATAAATATGGGTAAAAATATATATTTAGACAACGCGGCAACGACAAAAACTGCTCCGGAAGTAGTAGAGGAAATGCTTCCTTATTTTACGGAAGGTTATGGAAATCCCAGTAGTATATATTCTATGGGTGCAGCTGCTAAAAAAGCAGTGATAAAAACAAGAGAACTGATTGCAGAAACTCTTTCAGCAAAAACTAATGAGATTTATTTTACCGGTGGCGGCACAGAGTCTGACAATTGGGCACTGATTGCTACGGCTGAGGCATATGCAAATAAAGGGAAACATATCATAACATCTAAGATTGAACATCATGCGGTATTGCATGCTTGCCGGTATTTAGAAAATAGAGGCTATGAAATAACTTATGTGGATGTGGATGAAAATGGAATGGTTCAATTGGAGGAGCTTGAAAAAGCAATACGTCCTGATACGATATTGATTTCCATTATGTACGCTAATAATGAAATCGGAACTGTGCAGCCTATAAAAGAAATAGGAGCAATCGCAAAATCTCATGGTATCCTATTTCATACGGATGCCGTTCAGACTTATGCTCATATACCCATCAATGTAGATGAACTTAATATAGATATGTTAAGTGCCAGTGGACATAAGTTTCACGGTCCAAAAGGAATCGGATTTCTTTATATTCGTACAGGAATTAAAATTCGTTCTTTTATACATGGCGGTCAGCAGGAGCGCGGAAGACGTGCGGGAACAGAAAATGTAACCGGCATCGTTGGCATCGGTAAAGCTGTCGAACTGGCTTTTTCACAAATGCAGGAAAGAACGGTAAAAGAAACAGAACTGAGAGATTATCTGATTAAAAAAATTCGGGAGGAAATACCTTATTGCAGATTAAATGGGGATGAGAATAGGCGTTTATCCAATAATGTGAATTTCAGCTTTCAATTTATAGAAGGAGAGTCGTTACTGATTATGCTTGATATGAAAGGCATCTGCGCTTCCAGCGGATCGGCTTGCACATCAGGTTCTCTTGATCCGTCTCATGTATTGCTGGCCATTGGATTACCTCATGAAATAGCCCATGGTTCCTTAAGGCTTACGGTGAGTGAAGATAATACGATAGAAGAGATGGATATTGTGGTAAATGAGATAAAGGAAATTGTAAATAAGCTAAGAAATATGTCACCGTTGTATGAAGACTTTATAAAAAAAGCGTAGCATGATATTATGAAATGATAAGAGAAGATGAATGATAGAATTGAGGAAAATATATGTACAGTGAAAAAGTGATGGAACATTTTGAAAATCCCAGAAATGTGGGAGAAATTGAAAATGCAAGTGGCGTAGGTACAGTAGGGAATGCAAGATGCGGAGATATTATGCGCATGTATGTAGATGTAGATGAGAATGGTATCATCAGAGATTGTAAGTTTAAAACCTTTGGCTGCGGTGCTGCGGTAGCTACAAGCAGTATGGCCACCGAACTGGTGAAGGGAAAGAGCATACAAGAGGCTTTGAAGGTAACGAATAAAGCGGTAATGGAAGCGCTTGACGGTCTGCCGCCGGTTAAGGTACACTGTTCCTTGCTGGCAGAAGAAGCGATACATGCCGCACTCTGGGATTATGCACAGAAGCATGATATTGTCATTGATGGTTTGGAAAAACCCAAGTCAGATATCCACGAAGATGAAGACGAAGAAGATTATTAAGATATGGACAGGGAAATGAAATGCATGTGACACATACCTTTGAAGCGGTATATGATGAAAAGTCAAAAATATTAATATTAGGAACATTTCCATCGGTCAAATCAAGGGAAAATTCTTTTTATTACGGATACCCGCAGAATCGATTTTGGAAGGTAATGGCTGAGCTTACAAAAGAAGAAATTCCAAATACAATTAAAGAAAAGAAGAAATTGTTATTAAACCATAGAATTGCGATATGGGATGTTATATATTCTTGTGAGATTCAAGGTTCCAGTGACAGTTCTATTAGAGAGGTGGTGCCCAATGATATTGCCTCCCTTTTAAAAAAGAGTAATGTGGAACGAATCTATGGAAACGGAGACAAAGCCTGCCGGTTATATGAGAAATTCAGCAGGGAACAGACAGGAATAGATATTATAAAATTACCATCTACCAGTCCGGCTAATGCAGCCTTTTCTATGGAGAGGCTAATGGAAAGCTGGGGTAGTATTTTATGATAAGAAAAAAAGTAGTGGTCGGGATGTCAGGGGGAGTGGATTCTTCCGTGGCCGCCTATTTATTAAAAAAAGAAGGTTATGATGTCATCGGCGTAACCATGCAAATATGGCAGGATGAAGAAGAGAATATAAAAGAGGAAAATGGTGGCTGCTGTGGACTTTCAGCAGTGGACGATGCTCGTAGAGTGGCACAGTTTCTTGATATTCCATATTATGTTATGAATTTTAAAAAAGAATTTGAAGATAAAGTGGTAGATTATTTTGTAGAAGAATATCTTAACGGAAGGACTCCCAATCCTTGTATTGCCTGCAATCGTTATGTGAAATGGGAATCACTTTTGAAAAGAAGTCTGGATATCGGTGCAGATTACATTGCGACAGGTCATTATGCACGTGTAGAACAACTGGCAAACGGCAGATATGCCATTTGTAATTCAGTAACAGCCACTAAGGATCAGACCTATGCACTTTATAATCTGACTCAATACCAGTTAGAACATACGCTGATGCCTGTGGGAGCTTATGAAAAAGATGAGATACGCCAAATAGCACAAAGCATTGGATTGCCGGTTGCAAACAAACCGGACAGTCAGGAGATTTGTTTTATTCCCGATAATGATTACGCTGGATTTATTGATAGAGTGGCAAGAGACAGAGTACCCAAACCAGGGAATTTTGTATCAGCAGACGGCGAAATATTAGGCAAACATAAAGGGATAACACACTATACCATCGGACAGCGAAAAGGTTTGGATTTGGCTATGGGACATCCTATATTTGTGAAGGAGATAAGACCGGAAACGGATGAAGTGGTCATCGGAGAAAGTGATGACGTTTTTTCAAGGGAGTTAATCTGTAATCATATTAATTATATGGGAATGGCTGACCTAGAGAACCCCAGAAAAGTTTTAGCAAAAATAAGATATGCTCATAAAGGCACTCTGTGTACCATAGAGAAGATAGAAGAAGATAAGATAAGATGCATTTTTGAGGAACCGGTTCGAGCAGTTACCCCGGGACAGGCAGTCGTATTTTATGAAGATAATTATGTCCTTGGCGGAGGAACTATCATAAAATGATAAAAATCAGGCACTCTATGATTTCATAAGAATCATAAAGTGCCGTTTTAATATCCGGGCCTATAATTTAATAAACGAAGGGGTGCGATTTGTAAATATGGCATAATATTTGAATCCGCATGCCTTTAAAATATCAGAAGCCTTGTCAAATCCATGACATAGGTGATTAGTCGAATGCGCATCGGAACCGACTGTAATGATTTCGCCTCCTAATTCACGATATCGTTTTATAATATCGGTGCATGGATTTAATTCTTTCAGTCCATAAGAAATCCCCCCGGTATTAATTTCTATACCTTTTCCCATTTTAATAAGTAAAGTAAGAATCTGGTCGATGATTTCTTTATATCGAATATAGGAATATTCCTTATCTTGATTGGGACCATAGCGGACAACATAGTCTAAATGACCATATACATCGAATTGATGAAAGGTTTTTATATTTTCAACAATCGAAGTAAAATATTCAAGGTACGCCTCTTCTTCAGAACGATTCTCATAAAAATAAGGATAATAGGGGTCTTTTTTATTGCATATGTGGGAAGAACCAATAATAAAATCAAAATCATATTCCTTTACATATTGCTTAAGTTCTTCTGAAAGATGCGGCTGCAAACCAAGCTCAACGCCCAGATAAATATGAATTTTATCAGAATACATTTCTTTTAACTGCTGCAATTTTGAAATATATGCCTTGGTATTTAAATCAAACATACCAATATCCTCAGCTTTTATGTAAGTATAATCCATATCCATGTGCTCTGTAAAACACATGTTTTCAAGTTCAAGTTCGATTCCTTTTAAAATCATAGACTCCATAGATGCCTCCGAGTCACCGGAAAAAGAAGAATGTAAATGGTAGTCTGATAAAATTGCCATAAATTGTATTCCTTTCGTATTATGCTTTAATGAAACAAGATAAGTTTATATGATTACATTATAATTTGCAATGACATAACTTTGTTATGGCATTTCCTCTAATTATATGCAATAATTGTAGGTAATCTATTGAAAAACAACCAAAAAAGAAATATTTCTTATTTACGACTTGAATTATTGGGACAAATTAGGTAAAATAGTTCTGCTGATAAAATTTTGACAATCATAAGTGACAATCCTTTGGGACATTGCCCGTGGTTTCAAAATAATATAAACAAATTCATTTTTAGGAGGAATCTAAAATGGCAGTAAAAGT
>CAYXCV010000086.1:9894-10963 GCA_964463365.1 uncultured Kineothrix sp. | reverse complement strand
GACAATAAACTGAAATATGTTCATCAGACATCCTGGGGTATGTCAACCAGAATCATCGGTGCGATTATTATGGTACATGGAGATAATTCAGGTTTGGTGCTTCCTCCTAAGGTAGCCCCTACTCAGGTGATGGTTGTTCCGATTCAGCAGAAAAAGGAAGGCGTCCTTGATAAAGCTTATGAGCTAAAGGACAGATTAAGCAGTTTCCGTGTTAAAGTAGATGATTCCGATAAGAGTCCGGGATGGAAATTCTCAGAGCAGGAGATGAGAGGTATTCCGATCCGTATAGAAATCGGCCCAAAGGACATAGAAGCAGGGAAATGTATTATTTGCCGACGTGATAACAGAGAAAAGATAGAGGTAAATTTAGACGAGTTAGAGAAGTCAGTATCTGAGATTCTGGATGATATTCAGTTGAGTATGCTGAACAATGCAAAGGCTCATTTGGAATCCCATACTTATGAGGCAAGAACAAAAGAGGAATTCATCAATACTTTTATGGAGAAAACCGGGTTTGTAAAGGCAATGTGGTGTGGTGAAACAGAGTGTGAAGAAAAAATCAAGGAAGATATGAGTGTATCCAGCCGCTGTATGCCATATGAACAAGAATGTTTATCTGATACTTGTGTATATTGTGGAAAACCCGCCAAGAAAATGGTTTATTGGGGAAAAGCATATTAATACTAATATAGTAAAATAAAAACATGCCGGAACGCGTTAATTGTTCCGGCATGTTTCATTATTACAGACGCGCTTAGCGCCTAATTTTATTCAGCATCATCAAATGCATCTTTTCCAAGTCCGCAAAGAGGGCACACCCAATCATCGGGGATATTCTCAAAGGGAGTTCCCGGAGCGATTCCTCCGTCCGGATCACCAATCTCAGGGTCGTAAACATAACCACAAGCACTGCATACATATTTTTTCATAGATATTATCTTCCTTTCAGATTTTATTTTGTTTGTTTAATCATATTTTGTACATCATCATATATTTTTTCCAGTTGCTCTTTGGAAGGGACATAATTAATCTTAATACCCTCCATACTTAGATGAAAACCACAGGCTTC
>CAYXCV010000086.1:0-9794 GCA_964463365.1 uncultured Kineothrix sp. | reverse complement strand
ACTGTCCCCAAAGGCTTCCGATATTGTTCTGGCAATTTTCTCTGTAGAATGCCACATGCTGTCATACACTACAATCGCACCCGTTTCAGGCTGATTGGAACTCCATAATTTATAAGAATCCAGAATCTCTTTGATATGGCTTCGCCAAATAATTCCATGACTGGGGGCAATGATTTCCACATCCAGGTCTTTAACGATATTGTAAGCACTCTGTGCCTGTCTTCCGTAACACATGATGATATTTCCATAATATCGCTTCGCTTCTTCCAGTGCAATCGTTAAATCCGTTTCATCATCAAACCGTTCTGTGGTTGCCAAATGCTGACCGAATGCATCATTGGAGAAGAGCAGTTTTTCCTCCGGACAATAGGTAACCATATTGTCCGGCCAATGCAGCATAGGTGTTGCAATAAATGATAAGGTACGTTTTCCCAGTGAAAGTGTATCACCGCTTTTAACCGGGAGATAATTATCTTCTCCATAGTGTGCGGTAAGACCTTTGACGCCGGAAGGTCCCGTTGTATAAATATCAGCGTTGGGACATAGCTTTTTCACGGAAGGTAAGGCTCCTGAATGATCCATTTCCACATGATTGCAGATAATGATATCAATATTCTGGGGTGGAACAATATCACTGATTCGGGATATGAGTTCCTCTGTAAAAGTTGCTTTCACCGTATCGATTAAAGTAATCTTATCATCGATGATCAGATAGGCACCATATGTGGAACCCCGACCTGTCAGATAACCGTGAAAATTACGAATATCCCAATCAATAGCACCAACCCAGTAGATGCCTTCTTTTACCTTTATAGCTTTCATTGTAAATTACTTCCTTTCATTCCGTGTTATTTTATTTCTTCCGTACTATATAATGTAACCAGCCGATTCAGGTAATCATAACGCTCCTTCGCATGCTCGGAAGCTTTAGCAAACAGTTCGGCAGCTTTCTCAGGTTTCATTCTCCTTAATACATCATATCTATTTTCACCGGTTAAGAATTCTTCATAAGCAAGAGTCGGTGCTTTGCTATCCAGAAGGAATGGATTCTTGCCCTCTTCCTTCAAGGCAGGGTTGTAGCGGAAAAGATGCCAATAGCCTGCTTGTACCGCTTTTGCTTCCTCGTGCTGTGAGCTTCCCATACCTGCTCTGATACCGTGGCTGATACATGGAGCGTAGGCAATAATCAATGAAGGCCCATCATATTTCTCTGCCTCAGCGATGGCTTTCACTGTCTGATTGTAATCCGCACCCATAGCAATCTGTGCCACATATACATAACCATAACTCATAGCTATGCTTGCAAGGTCTTTCTTCTTAATATCTTTACCGCCGGATGCAAATTTGGCGGTAGAACCGATAGGTGTTGCTTTTGAAGACTGACCGCCTGTATTGGAATATACTTCTGTATCAAAGACTAATATATTAATATCCTGACCGCTGGCAATGACATGATCCAGTCCGCCAAACCCAATGTCATAGGCCCAGCCGTCGCCGCCGAATATCCACTGAGATTTTTTAGAGAGGAATTCTTTTTCAGAAAGCAATTCCTGACTTTCCGGTGAAGCATCCGTTTTACTGCAGCTTTCTAATAAAGTAATTAATTTATCTGTAGCAGAGCCATTCTGACTGCCATCTGAGAAAGTATCCAGCCATTCTGAGGCCGCACTCTTAAGTTCAGGATTACTGTCAGCATTGTCCATAAGAGCTTCTACTTTTCCTTTTAAACGGCTGCGAATTGCCTTTTGGGCAAGCAACATTCCATATCCGAATTCAGCTGCATCCTCAAACAGGGAGTTAGACCAAGCCGGTCCTTGTCCAAGTGCATTCACGGTATAAGGCGTGGATGGGGAGGAGTTAGCCCATATAGAGGAACATCCTGTGGCATTGGCAATATACATTCTATCCCCAAAGAGTTGTGTCACCAGTTTCGCATAAGGTGTTTCCCCACAGCCGGCACAAGCACCTGAAAACTCTAAGAGCGGACGTTTAAACTGGCTGCCTTTTACTGTATTTTCTTTAAATTTCTCAACCGCATCTGTTTTCACAGGTAATGTTTTTCCGTAGTCGAAATATTGCTGTTTTTCCTGGTGTTCGTTAATCGGAGACATAGCCAGTGCCTTTTCACCTTTTTTACCGGGACATACGGCAGCACATGAACCACAGCCGGTACAATCCACTTCAGATATAGTGACTGCAAATTCATAGTCCGGCATTCCCACCATGGGAAGTGTTACCATACCCTCCGGTGCATTTGCTTTTTCATCCGCTGTCAAGACTGCAGGACGGATAACAGCATGAGGGCATACATAGGAACAGCGGTTGCATTGAATACAATTTTCCTCTTTCCATACAGGTATCTCTGTTGACACATTACGTCTTTCATGAGCAGAACTTCCGGAAGGAGTCGACCCATCGACATAATCAAGGAATGCCGATACCGGAAGAGAATTGCCTTCCTGAGCAGTGATGGCTTTTTGTATATTTTCAACAAAATCAGTGATTTCCGGATGGTCAGGAAGTAGTTTTGTATCAAAGGGTTCATCTTTTGCATTTTTCCAGTCATCGGGAATATTTACCTTTACAACATTATCAATTCCTTTATCAATGCCTTGATAATTCATCTGAACAATCTTATCTCCCTTTTTGCGGTAGCTGACTTCCGCAGCCTCTTTCATAAGGCGCCTAGCCTCCTCAATAGGGATAATATTAGCAAGTCTGAAAAATGCTGCTTGCAATATCGTACTGATTTTGTCATTCAGACCGACTTCCTTGCCAATCTGTATAGCATCTATAATATAAAACTGGATATTATGTTCTGCAATGTAACGTTTTACTTGTCCCGGTATATATTGTTCCAGATCTTTTTCTTTCCAATAACAGTTGAGAAGAAACGTTCCCCCATCTTTTAGATCCTGTACCATATTATACTTATGAAGATAAGTGGAATTGTGACATGCCACTAAATCTGCCTGATTAATCAAATAGGTAGAGCGGATAGGAGTATCTCCAAATCTTAAATGAGAAACTGTGAGTCCCTGTGACTTCTTAGAGTCATAATCAAAATAAGCCTGCACATACTTATCGGTATGGTTACCTATAATTTTTATTGAATTCTTATTTGCACTTACAGTTCCGTCACCACCAAGGCCCCAGAACTTACAGCATATAGTATCCTTTGTTGCCGTATTGATACTTTCACACATATCAAGAGACAGATGGGTAACATCATCAGTGATGCCTACGGTGAATTTCTTTTTTCCGTTTATATAATCATTCTTATATACGGCCAGTATCTGACTGGGAGTTGTATTTTTGGAGCTAAGTCCATATCTGCCTGAGAGAATAGGAGTATTATGAAATTTTGTATCACGCAGTGCCGCAACAATATCAAGATATAAAGGTTCACCTATTGCGCCTGGTTCTTTTGTCCGATCCATTACAGAAATTTGTTTCACAGAATCAGGAATAACAGCAAGCAGATGTTTTGCACTGAAAGGTCTGTAAAGATGTACTTCAATCAGGCCGGTTTTTTGTCCGTTGTTATTTAAGAAATCAATGGTTTCTTTAATTGTTTCACAGACAGATCCCATGGCAACAATGACATGATCGGCATCTGAGGCACCATAATAATTAAATAGTCCGTAGTTGGTTCCAATCTTTTCATTAATTTTATTCATTTGGCATTCTACCAAATCGGGTAGTACATCATAATAGCCATTACTAGCTTCTCTAGCCTGAAAATATATATCCGGATTTTGTGCAGATCCCATAATTCTGGCTTTATTAGGATTCAATGCATTCTTTCTGAACTCGGCAATAGCATTCAAATCTACCAGTTCTTTCAGATCTTTATAATCCCAAACATCTATTTTCTGCATTTCATGAGAGGTCCGGAATCCATCAAAGAAGTTGATGAAAGGAACCTTTCCACTAATAGCAGCAAGGTGTGCAACAGGGGTCAAATCCATAACCTCCTGCACACTTCCGCTAGCAAGCATTGCCACACCGGTCTGACGGCAAGCATAAATATCTGAATGATCACCGAAAATAGAAAGAGCATGGGTCGCAATGGTTCTTGCCGCAACGTTAAAAACACCAGGCAAAAGTTCGCCGGCAATTTTATATAAATTAGGTATCATTAGTAAAAGTCCCTGAGAGGCTGTGAAGGTTGTTGTCAGAGCACCAGCGGTAAGTGAACCATGAACAGCACCGGCAGCTCCCGCTTCCGATTGCAGTTCTGTTACTTTCACTGTTTGTCCAAATATATTTTCTCTTCCTTCTGTCGCCCATTCGTCTGCCAATTCAGCCATTGTCGAAGAGGGTGTAATCGGGTAAATTGCGGCCACATCACTATATGCATAAGAGACATGTGCAGCAGCCTGATTTCCATCCATTGTTTTTTTAGTACGTACCATAATAAAGACCTCCTTTTGACTACGATGGTTGCAATAAATGTGTTAAAAAAACCACAATAATAGTAATGAATACTATGATTATGATATCACAACAATATACGTTTTACTATATAATTCTTATCATTTTATGTAATTTTTATGAAATAAATTCAGGGTGGAAATAAATAGGAGAGTATTGTAGAATCAATTACAGATATATAAAAAAATAAAAGACAGAGGAGAAGGAGAATAGCTATGAATATATTGGTTATAAATTGCGGAAGCTCATCATTAAAATATCAGCTGATTAATAGTGAAAGTGAAGAGGTTCTTGCAAAAGGGTTGTGTGAAAGAATCGGTATAGACGGAAGTGCTATCACACATCAGGCGGCCGGTCAGAATAAAGTGACAGTAAAAGCTGATATGCAGGATCACACTGCTGCCGTAAAATATGTCATTGAGAAACTCACGGATAAGGAAGTCGGGGTAATTAAGTCCCTTGAAGAAATAGATGCGGTAGGTCATCGTATTGTACATGGTGGAGAGAAGTTTGCATCTTCTGTAATCATTACGGAAGAAATAATAAAACAGGTAGAGGAATGCAATGATTTGGCTCCGCTGCATAACCCGGCAAATCTAATTGGTATTAATTCTTGTAAAAAGGAGATGCCCGGTGTACCGATGGTAGGGGTATTTGATACTGCTTTTCATCAGACCATGCCCAAGAAGGCATATATGTACGGACTGCCTTATGAATTCTATGAAAAATATAAAGTAAGACGTTATGGATTCCATGGAACAAGCCATGATTTTGTTTCCAAGAGAGCAGCTGATATTCTATCAAAAGATATAAAAGATTTGAAAATTATTGTTTGTCATCTTGGAAATGGAGCCAGCATCTCTGCTGTAAAAGATGGTGTATCCGTAGATACTTCTATGGGACTTACCCCCTTAGAGGGACTGATTATGGGAACAAGAAGCGGGGATATGGATCCCGCAATCATAACATTTATTGCTCAAAAAGAACATATTACGGCGGAAGAGGTCATTGATATATGTAATAAAAGGTCGGGAGTTTTGGGATTGTCAGATGGTTTTTCCAGTGATTTCAGAGATTTGGCAGAGGCTTCTAAGGCAGGCAACGAGAAAGCAAAGATTGCACTTGAAACCTATGCTTACCGTGTTGGCAAATATATCGGTTCTTATGCAGCAGCAATGAATGGTGTGGATGTGATTGTATTTACGGCAGGTGCCGGTGAAAATAATACGGAAGTCCGTCAGTTAATCGGACAATATATAGGATTTCTTGGAACGAATATTGACCCGGAGAAAAATAAGGTAAGGGGAGAAGAGATTATTCTATCGGATGATGATGCAAAGGTCGTTACTATGATTATTCCTACGGATGAAGAACTGGCTATTGCCCGCGAGACGGTAAGACTGATTCATGATTAATATAAGTATATTCCCAATCATTTCAGGAAGGAGTTATTAATGTATATTGAGTTGCCGGAGAAGGTAAAAAATATCATATCAATTATAGAAGCAGCCGGCTATGAAGCGTATGCGGTAGGTGGCTGTGTAAGGGATTCTATCCTTAAACGTACTCCGGATGATTGGGATATTACAACTTCAGCCAAACCATTTCAGATCAAAGAGCTTTTTAAGAGAACGATTGATACGGGAATCAAACATGGTACGGTCACCGTAATGATGGATAAAGATGGCTTTGAAGTAACGACCTACCGGATTGATGGTGAGTATGAAGACAGCCGGCACCCGAAAGACGTGACTTTTACTTTAGATGTGACAGAAGATTTAAGACGCAGGGATTTTACAATCAATGCAATGGCATATAATGACAGGTGCGGATTAATAGATGTTTTTGGTGGAATCAATGACATAGATAAAAAAGTAATCCGTTGTGTGGGCGATGCCAGAGAACGTTTTACGGAGGACGCTTTACGATTGATGAGGGCGGTAAGATTTTCGGCTCAGCTTGGATACGCCATAGAGGATGCAACAAAAGCAGCTATCAAAGAAATGACTGATAATCTTAAGAATATCAGTGCGGAACGTATCCAGACAGAACTGGTCAAACTGTTGGTATCCCCTCATCCGGACTACTTGCGAGTTTGCTATGAGACAGGAATAACCAAGGTGATTTTTCCGGAATTTGATCCGTGCATGGAAACTCCTCAGAATCATCCCCATCATTGTTATTCTGTCGGGGAACATATTCTTCATTCGATGAAGGTGACGAAGGCAGATAAAGTACTTCGACTTACTATGTTATTACATGATATAGGAAAACCTCTCACTTTAAAAACAGATGAGAAGGGAATCGATCATTTTTATGGACATGCTAAAGTCAGTGAGCAGATGGCAAAGATTGTCCTAAGACGGTTAAAGTTTGATAATGATACGATTTATAAAGTTTCTAAGCTTGTTCTATATCATGATTATGGTATAGGAAGAACGGCAAAAGGTGTACGCCGAGCCATTCATAAAATAGGTGAAGATATTTTTCCATATTTGTTAGAGGTCAAGCGCGCTGACATATGTGCACAAAGCAATTACAAGAAAGAAGTTAAATTAGGTAAACTTGCAGAAGTAGAGAATATATACAAGCATGTACTGGAAGCTAGAGAGTGTGTTTCCCTTAGCAGTTTAGCAGTAACTGGGAAGGATTTAATAGAAGATGGGATGGAACCCGGTAAAGAGTTGGGAGAAGTCCTGAACCGGCTTTTGGAGATCGTTTTGGAGAATCCGGAACAAAATACGAAAGAGGTGCTATTAAACTATTCCCGTAATATGATTTCTAAATCATAAATATAAGTTCAGAAAACAATAGACGAATACTTTCTCATATCATTTCATAAGATAGGATAGAACTACGATATGGGGGTATTTATGTGAATGACAGAGCGGCCAGTGTGCTTGAAAACTATGAGATAGAAGTACTTAGAACCTGGAAAGGACGGGGTGCTATTTTATGTGAGTCTGATAAAGGGCTCCTTATTTTAAAAGAATATACAGGACCTTTGGAAAAAATATTTTTTCAGGACACACTACTTTCTTCTATTAAGGAACAGGGTTTTCAAATGGTGGAATCTATTATGAAAACCAGGGATGGGGAATTTATTGTTTATGATCAGGACAGAACGCCTTACATATTAAAAACATATTTTGCAGGCAGGGAATGTAATATTCGTGATAAAAATGAATGTATACAGGCTGTAAAGACATTAGCCCGGCTTCATAATGTTTCGTTTATTCCAAATGAAACGTATGAGGAGCAGGAAGAACCGGTCTATAAAATAGATAAAGAGTATGAGAAGCATAATAAGGAACTTCGTAAGGTGAGGAAATTTTTAAGAGATAAGAGCCAGAAAACGAATTTTGAAATTTATTTATTGAAATATTATGATTATTTTTTAGATCTTGCACTTAAAGTAACGGATGAATTAAACATGTATTTAGACGATTTATCTACATCAGAGGATTACATTAGCTATAATGTATGTCATGGTGATTATCAATATCATAATATAATTGTTGTAAACAATGAGGATGCGAAAACAGATCAGGATAATATGGCAATTATTAATTTTGAGAAATGCACGGAAGATAGTCCGGTGAGAGACCTTTACTTATTTATGCGTAAGCTTTTAGAAAAGAATAACTGGTCTGAGGAATTAGGTTTTTCGCTAATAGAGGCATATTCCGAAGAGCGTGATTTAACCCCGGCAGATTATACACAACTGTATTATCGTTTTATCTATCCTGAAAAATTCTGGAAAATTGTTAATTTTTACTATAATTCCGGTAAAGCCTGGATTCCCGGACGTAACTTGGAGAAGCTTGAGAAGCTGTTAGATCAGGAGCAGGCAAAGGTAAAATTTCTGGAAAAATATAAAAGTCTATACGGATGCTTTTCTTTTGAAGCGCATTAGTATATAATAACAGAGATATGGCATTGTGAAATTCATCATATTACAAAAGAGGAGGTGCATACATGCGTGACAGTTTCTGGAGAAGGATTGGTAAGAGCAGACCGGTCATATTAACGGCTTCGATACTTGCTATATTGACAGCAGGTTTAGTTGTAGCAAGCTTTATATCAGTCAGCGGAAATATTGGTTTGGCACATGAAAGCACATATAAAGGTCATGATTCGGGATTTGTTATAGCAACTCCCGGCAGTTTTGACTCCTCGGATATTGCAGTAATCAAAGAAATTAATCAGGAAAAAAACGAAATAGTTTTTATGAATATAGAAACAGGCAAGTACTACACACTTGGTTATGACGGAACTACATTATTTCATGACAAATATGGAGATTCCATGGCCATTGCGCAGATGCAGGATGGAGATATCGTAGATATTACCTTTTTAAAGGGAAAGAAAAAATTAGCACAGATGAAGTTATCCGAAAGTGCATGGGTATTTGAAAAGGTTGAAAAATATGGTTTCGATATGTTAGGTAAAAATGCACAAGTCGGCAGCAATGTCTATGGGTTGAGAAACAATCTCGTCGTTTCCTCCGAAGGCAAAGAGGCTCAGATTGAAGATATCATAAGAGGCGATGTGGTTTCCATAAGCGGTGTCGGTAGTTCGGTATATAGTGTAGTGGTAGAGAGAGGTCACGGTTATCTACGTCTCAGTAATGATGAATACTTAAAAGGCGGATGGATCGAAGTAGGTCAGACTGTGATTCAGCAGATTACAGAAGATATGCTTTTGGCAGTACCGGAAGGAACCTATGATGTTCACCTTACGGCAAGTGGGATTGATGAGATAAAGCAGGTGACTATTTACAGAAACCAGGAGACTATGTTAGATGTAAGTGATGTTAAGGCCGAAGAACCTAAATCCGGTAAGATAATCTTTGCAGTAACGCCTCCAGAGGCTATGGTTTATATTGATGGAAAAGAAGTGGATATCACCGGGCCTGTTGAAATAGAATATGGTGTTCATCAGATGATAGTTAAAGCAGAGGGTTACGATACTATCACACAATATATTAAGGTAAGTCAGGAGCTTGCAAGTATTAGTGTATCACTAGAGGAATCAGAGGAAGGCATTGATAGAGATAATAATATGATAGATAATGGTACGACCAGTGTATCTGCTAATGAATTATCAAGTTCCTATAAGATATATATTGATTCTCCTAATGATGTAGAAGTTTACTTTGACGGAATGTATGTAGGTATGTCCCCGATAAGCTTTAAGAAAGAATCCGGAACACATATTATTACATTAAGGAAACCAGGGTATGTCACCAAGAGTTACACGGTTCAAATAGATGATGAAGAGAAGGATGTGACTTATTCCTTTACTGATTTGGAAAAAGTGCAAGATAAACCTACGGTAAGTGGTAATACGGTAAG
>CAYXCV010000085.1:0-11140 GCA_964463365.1 uncultured Kineothrix sp. | reverse complement strand
CTGATACTATGGATTTTTTTCAAGCGGTGGTGGTCGCCTTTTCCATAGTTATAACTGATAATAGGGGCAATCCCTGTGGCGTACCCAATAAAAATAGCAATCATCAAATCAGAAGCATACAAAAGAATAGTGATTGCCGCTACTCCGTCTACGCCTGCCATACGGATAAGCACGTTGTTATAAAGTATTAAGGTAACGCTCTGTGAAAGGTTGGAAATCATTTCAGAGGCGCCGTTTGTGCAGCTATGCAGTAAAACCTTTACGTTCATTTTAGGTTTTGTGAGGTAAAGTACGCCCTTTCGATTGGCAGAAAAATATATCAATCCCACAATCGTAGTAATAGCAAAGCCCATAGATGTAGATATCGCTGCGCCGGCTGTTCCCCATCCAAAAAATTTGATGAAAATATAGTTTAATAAAATATCGGTAAGCCCGCTTATGATATTGGCAACAAGCCCTAATGTAGCCTTCCCCGCAGTAATGAAAAACACCTGAAAAACCATACTTGCCATGCTAACTGGAAAAAGCAATAAAATGTAAAAAGCATAATCATGGCAATATTGATAAATATCTTCTGTTGACCCCAAAAAGGTTAATAGCGGTTTCATAAAAGCAATTCCCAATATTGCAATAACAATACCACTTATAAATGTAGTTGCAACCATTAACGAAAAGGTTTGACGCGCTTCCTTAGTTTTGTTTTCACCTATCAGCTTTGCAGCTATTGCGCTGCCGCCAGTTGCGAACATCATCCCAAGCGATGTAGCTACCGTAATAAGCGGCATTACAATATTGACAGAGGAAAGAGCGTCAGTGTTTATAAGACGGGCAACAAATACACCATCAAACATGCCGTATAGGGTTGAAAAAATCATCACTATAATTGTGGGAAGCGCAAACTTCAACAGTGTGCTGGTTGTAATTTTACGTTCCAATTTGTTGTTTTCCATAGATACTCTCCTTGTTAAAAGCTCAAAATTCGCTTTACATAAAAACTTAATATAGTAGAATAATATTATAAAGTCTATCATTATGGGAGAGTCAATAGGTGAATTTTAATGAAGAAAAATAATTTGCTTTCAATAGGTGAAGTATCAAATATTTCGGGTGTACATATCAATTCTTTGCGTTACTATGACAAGTTGGGGATTTTGAAGCCAGCATATATTGACCCTGATACGAATTACCGATATTATTCCAATTCCCAAATTGGAATTATTGAAGCTATTCAAACGTGTGTAGAGCTGGATATTCCATTAAAGCAATATTTAGATTTTACGGATAACGGGGGACAAACAATACATGCAGAACAGCTTTTAGACTATGGAAAGATACAAGCAGAAAAAAAGATACAGACTATTCGCAAGGGACTGGAACAAATCAAACGACTGCAATCAGAAATCAAACATGCAAAACTATTGCTAAATGAAGCGCAGATGATTACTTATGAAGTTCCTCAAAAGAGGTATTTTGTTATACAGATGAAGGGTGCGCCGACAGAATATGACTATGTAGGCCTTGACCGGCTTCGTTTTGTCGCTGCTGCGGGGGGTTATCAAACAGGTTGGGAACTTGGTTTACTTTATTTTTATAAAGCGGATAGTATTGAACGCTATCAATTCATTGAGGTTGTATCAGGCATTAAGAGCAAGGACGGTAGTATTATTACAATTCCTGCTGGTCGCTTTATAGCAAAGATCGTTACTGCTGATAGCATAGAAAATTCACCATACCAATTTCCTGAACAGTTTGAACAACCATATACAAAGGTTGTAATTGAAACCGAGCTTTTTACAGGTAAAATTGATATGAGTAATTTGCTTTATGAGTTAAGATGTTCAATGCCCAATTAACTAAAAAAGGGGGCGGTGTAGTTATAACTAACGTAACACAAAAAGAGAGATGCCGCTCCTTGACTAAATTTTAGTAATTTTGCGACATCTCCGGTTTTATCATTGTGGGATTTACAGAAGCCGTCATTTCGATGTGATTTCCTTCACTATCTTCAAATTCAGATACCCAATTCTCCCCGATTTGTGTCACAGGAAAAATAATACTTAAACCCTTTAATTTTAGCGACAAAACTTCTATATTTTCAACTTCAATACTTGGTAAACAGTTGTTTCCAAATATATGAGGTTCGTTCATCTTTTCAAATGCAAAAAGACCCAATCTAAAACCATTGATGTCAAATACACTATAAATATTATCTTTCACAGTTACTTGCTGTTCAAAAAATTTTTCATAGAAATGAATAGCACGTTCCATATCAAAAACACATAAGTATAACGAGCGTATATTGCAGTTCATATGTCCCTCCAACAAACCGTTATTTATAATTAGTATAAAATCAAATTCAAAGCTTAAGCTTTAACAGCCCATCTCATCTTCGTAGAGCGGGCGCGACTATTGATACTGCATTCTTCTGCGGAAGGACGGATCACTTCGGTTGCGATTTCTTCGTAAACCCCTTCTCTATATAATTGTTTAAAGGATTTCTTCACAATGCGATCCTCCCCGGAGTGGAAGGTTAGTATAGCAACTCTGCCACCTTTAGAAAGGGCATGAGGGAGCTTCTCTAAGAATTCATATAATACTTCAAACTCACTATTTACATCAATTCTCAGAGCCTGGAAACATCTTTGACATGATTTTTTGACATCTTCTTTTCTAGTATCTGCCGGTAGAAAGGTAAGAGTTTCTTCTATGATACGGCGCAGCTCACCGGTTGTTGAGACTGATGCACCTTTCTTAATCTCAGAAACAATGGCTCTTGCGATAATATCTGCGTATGGCTCATCGGAGTTTTCAATCAGCATCCCCTGTAATTCTTCTAGGGATATGTTGCTCAGTCGTTCTGCTGCCGATATCCCTTTTTCTGGATTCAGCCGTAAATCCAAAGGTCCGTCCTTTTTATAAGTAAAGCCGCGTTCCGGATTATCTATCTGCATAGAGGATACCCCCAGATCTGCCAGAATAAAATCAAAGGTACCTGCTTCTTTAACAATTTGGTCTATATTGGCGAAGTTGAGCTGCTTAATCGTAAGAATATCTGCTCCATAGCCTGCCTCTTCCAAGCGTTTTTGTGTTTTTACAATTTCAATGGAATCCACATCTAAAGCATATATATGACCTTGCCCTTTCAAACACTCGAGCATAGCCTGGGTATGGCCTCCATATCCTAAAGTTGCATCCAGTCCTGTTTGTCCCGGTCTAATCTGCAGGAAATCCAATATTTCTTTTACACAGATAGAGAGATGCATGCCGGCAGGCGTACTTCCCTTGCTTATAACCTTATCAATAGTTTCCGGATACTTTTCCGGCTGCAGTTCTTTATATTTTTCCTTATAGGTTTTCGGGTGGGTTCCTTGATAGCGGACACGCCTTTTATGCTTCTTATCTTGATTTTCCATATTAATTTAAACCTCATTTCTGAACATAAGCTTATGATTCATATTTTTCCAAGATTTTTCTAATAAAGCCTTCATTGAGTAAATGAAGTGTTTCAAAGTTACCCTTATAAAAAACAGCCCAGTTATTAAATACACAAGGTAAACTTTTGGCAGTTTCTAAGGAATCAACAGGAAGAAAAGTGTGTGGAATATGATGTTCGTTACAATAATTATCAATGCTCTTTATACAACCGGGTATATAAGGGCACTGCATACTATAGTACACGGTCAAATCTTTATTATCAATAGCTTGTTTTCTCACATTATCCGTAAAGCTGGGAGTAGTTCCGTCAAAGGATAAGGCAAGGAGTTCATATTCATCTTGAATGTTATCCACTATTTCAAACCCGAATTTGGTCAAAAATTTTTTATCAGATAAAAAAGGTTTCTTCTTTTTAGAGCTTAAGATGCAGATTCCTGATTTATTTTGACTTTTGGCGTCGTCGATACAATATTCCAAAAGCTCCTTTGCATATCCTTTTCCTTTATAGCTTCCGGAAACCCAGAGACAATATATATACATATAGTTTTCACCGACAATAGGCACCCATGCTTTTTCAAGTGGAGCATACTCAATAAAAACTTTACCTTTTGCATCCAGCTTCCGAAATACATGCCCTTCTTCTATCCGTTCCTTTAACCAAGCTTTCTTAGCAGCTACCCCATGTTGATGTTTTTTATCAGAAATAGCGCAGCACAAATGCTCGTCCATTATATTTTCTGAATTAAGATTAATAAATGATTCATTCATATTGATTTCTCCTCCTATAAGTATTGTATTTTGCTAATTATTTCGTTATTCTAATAATAATAATAAACTATTATAACTGACATCTGCATGTCATATATAAAAATAAGTAGGAGTTAAATGGAAAACTCAAAAATAAAGTATAGAAATCTTTATAAACAACATATGAAGCGTAATCATGTATTTATATATGGTATTATTTTTTATGGATTCATATTTGCTTATAGCATGTTTTGCTTTCTTATGCTTAGTTACCTTTCTGTTATCGAATTCACAGGGGAGCCGAATACTTTGGGAACTTTTCTATTTGCGATTGTGTATATTCTTTTGTTTCAATTTATAATTCCTTTTGTTTATGGATATTTAAATGCAGACAGATTAAGATTTCCTGGAATAGGACAATATCTCACCGGTAATTTATTAGAGGAGCATTTATCAAAAGAAACATTTACTACCGTAATATCACAAAAGAAAAATTTCTTAGAATCGAAGAATTGGTTTGTGTTTGATGGTGTTTATATTCCCAAAAAAACGGTGGTTGCTATTCATATTAATAAAATTGGCATTAAAACAAATCGTATTTATTATGATATTCTCTTATCCACAGGAGCTGTTATCAAACAAATGTATATTGAGTTAGGTAAGTATAGCAGCAAGTATAAGAAGGAGTTTATCACTGAATATATTACCGACTATTATATGAAGCATGGTTATAAACGCGAATTTGGTTATATAGTCAATATGAATGATACGATTAAGAAAGATTCATACTATTATAATTTTAATACGATTGTGAATGATTATCAAACGAGATTAAATAAAGCTCCTATCCGAGAGGAAGAGCTGTGGCGATGGATAGAAGGTTAGCGTGAAAGAATATGGTTGAAGTTAATTTTTATAATAAGATAGATGATAATATGTTAAAATTTGCAGTTATTATTTCTAAGACGGAGGGGAAATGGGTATTTTGCAAGCACAAAGAAAGAGATACATTTGAAGTTCCGGGTGGGCGCCGGGAACCTGGTGAAGACATATTGGAAACGGCCAAAAGAGAATTGAAGGAAGAAACAGGGGCTATAGATTTCGATATAAAACCAATATGTATATATTCGGTGAAGGGAAATACTAAGGTGGATGAGGAACTTCATGGAGAAACATTTGGTATGCTTTTTTACGCAGATATCAAATCCTTTGAAAGTGATTTGCACTGTGAAATAGAAAATATATTAATTACAGATGATTTGGTAAGTAATTGGACATATCCGCTTATTCAGCCTAAGCTTTTAGAGGAAGCAAGACGAAGGTATATCATATAAAACCGAGTTAAAAAGGATTGAAAATATGAAAAAAGAAACATATCAATTACTAGAAAAATATATGCTTTCATGTATGAAGGATAGTGCACATGATGAAGAACATATACATCGTGTATTATATAATGCGTTAGATATTGCTCACTCTGAAAGTAATGTAAATTATAGTGTATTGATATGTGCTTGCTTGTTACACGATATTGGCCGTAAGGAACAATTTGAAAACCCGAATTTATGTCATGCAAAGGTGGGGGCTAAAAAGGCTTATCAATTTCTGATTAAGAATGGTTTTACGGTGGAATATGCCAAGCATGTGAGAAGTTGTATTGAGACACATCGTTTCAGAAGGGGTAATTTACCACAAAGTATTGAGGCGAAGATTTTATTTGATGCAGATAAAATAGATGTTTCCGGTGCCATTGGTATTGCGCGTACACTAGTTTATAAAGGGCAGGTTTTGGAACCTTTATATTCATTGTTGCCAAATGGTCAGATATCTGATGGTGAAAATGATAGTAGACCTTCATTTTTCGAGGAATATAAAAATAAATTAGAAAATTTATATGAACATTTTTATACTAAGAGAGGTGCTGAGATTGCAAAGTGCCGCCAAGAAGCAGCGGTTACATTTTATAATAGTATGTTGCAAGAAGTTAGTGAATCTTACGAAAATGGTATGAATGAACTTAATAAGTACATAAAATAAGTTCTGTTATGGTAAGAAAAGATAATTTATATTAACTTAAAATTAAGGAGGAAAATTATGTGTTTTGTATGTGACAGAATTAAAATGATTCAAGAGGGTAAAAATCCATATTTTGTAAAGGAATTAGAAACAGGTTATGTAGTAATTGGTGATCATCAACATTTCAAGGGTTACACTTTATTTTTGTGTAAACAGCATGAAATAGAATTATATGATCTGGATTCTAAGTATAAAATGAAATATTTAGAGGAAATGTCAATAGTTGCACAAGCGGTATCCAACGCTTTTCACCCTGAGAAGATGAATTATGAGCTCTTAGGGAATGGTGACACACATCTTCATTGGCACTTGTTTCCAAGAATTAGCGGAGATTTAGAATCATATGGAGTTAATGGAGTAGGACCTGTATGGCTGCTGCCTAGGGAAAAGATGTATGATGATAGCAACCGTCCAAACGAAGATGAGCTAAGCGAGATGAAGGCGAAATTATTGGTAGAATTAGAACAACTTTTAAATGGAGAATAATATATGAAGACCATTGATGCGATACAAAAAAGAACAAGTTATAGAGGTAAGTATAAAGAAATAGATATACCCAAAGAACATCTTAAAATAATACTGGAAGCAGGACTTTCCGCACCGTCCGGATGCAATAAACAAAGCACAAGCTTAATTGCCGTTGATGATAAGAACTTAGTTTGTCAGATTAAGAGCGTGCTTAACCCTCCAATCGCTGAAACTGCGCCTGCTTTTATTTGTGTACTAACACAGAAAATAGTTGCATACAGAGATAGGTGCTTTAATATTCAAGATTATTCTGCAGCCATTGAAAATATGCTGCTTGCTATAGTAGCACTTGGCTACCAAAGCTGTTGGTATGAGGGACATATTACTGATACTGACGAAATCGGTAAAAAGATAGCAGCTATATTGAATGTCCCTAAAGACTATGATTTAGTATGTTTGCTTCCAATAGGTATTGCAGATGACGAAATAAAACATGCAAAAAAGAAACAATTTGAAGAGAGAGCATGGTTCAATGGTTTTGAAAATAGCTAATGTTAATTCATCGTATAGATAGAGAAATTTAAGTAAGCAGCAAATATACACCATAGTAAATATGGAATTTGCAGATATGCAGCTGTGGGACTTATTTTATAAAATTGTTTAATCATTATGTATATCAGAATAATCATTATTATCAGCCATAAAAAGGATAGCAAATATAGCGAAAATCTAAAGAAAATGATACTCCAACAAAAGTTAAAGAAAAGTTGGAGGGCATAGGTTTTTAAAGCCTTTGGCGCATCCGGGCTATTTGAAATATATATCATGTACGATGAAATTCCCATTAGAATATATAGTATTGTCCAAACGATAGGGAAAAGTATAGATGGCGGGCTTAATGCCGGTTTATTTAACGTAGAGTACGTTGACATAGTTCCACTTAAAAGTGCAGACAAGGAGCCAACAGCTAAAGGAATAAGGATTGATATTATAAGGGTACTTCTATTTTCCTGTTTCATATAATGCTCACATTTTAAGATTATTATAACTTATATTATGACATAACATGGAAGAATATGCCTTGAGGAGGTTTTATATTATAAGTAATCTTGCAGCTTATCTATCAACTTACCAACATGAATTCCATCCACAAAAGAATGATGTACCTGAACAGAAAAAGGCAGTATAATCCGCTTATCTCTTTCAAAAAATTTCCCCCAGTCAAAGGTCGGTGATGCATTTTCTTTGTTACCGGAAATGGTATGGGAAATATGCGTATAGGAAATCCAAGGGAGCGGGGAGAAAGAAAAGACATCATTAGCCGGCGGTCCTGTAAAATACTCTTTTTGGTTATTTACCTGTTCACCGGCTGCTTTTATATAATCTTCCATATTTTCTTGCATAGGAACACTTATAAACTTAAACAGTTCTGTATCCATATCCATATAGGTAAATGATGTATGAATGGTATCATATAAAACCACATCACCATTTAAGAAACGATAACGAAATTCCTCTATCTCATTTGCGCACTTTGCTACAGCATAAATAAATGCAAATGTAAAGGAATACTGATGTGTTTTTACCATTTTTAAAAAGTTTGTAATATCAAGTTCCAGACTAATGCAATACTGGGGCTCTAAGCTATTTTGGAATATCTGGCAATGCATATTTCTTTTCCAGTGTTCTCTGTCTATTATTTGATAATTATGATTCATGTTCTACTACCTCCGGGTTCTGTGCTTTTCGTTCTTTATTATTATGTTGTTTTTGCTTTGTTACTTTGATATGATAAAAATAATTAGTTTATTCTGTCTATGGGCATAGGATGAACATAACGGGAATTATATTGAGGGAGATGTATATATGGACATTAAACAAAATCATACAATTAACCAAGAAACATTAAGCCAATTAAAGCCTGCTTGTAAAGCTTATAGAAAAGCGGTGGCAGTAGCTGCAGCTCGCGGACTTGTTGTTATGGCAGGTTGTTTTCTTTTATCGTTCTTCATGGGTGATATAATTAGCGGTGTTATCGGTAATACTTTAGCTGTTATTTTAATAATCGCTGCTATACCATTATTTTTTGGTTCAACATTTGGATTAAATAAAAACCAAAATTTTATTTATCTTCAAGAACAGGCAAACAAATTAAATACGACTACAAACGATATATTCAAGATATACAAGCGTACATATGTACCTGTTCCTATTACTTTCTTAATTAATGGTATTATACTTATAATAGGTGATATTGGACTTTTTATTATTTTAGCATGGCGTAAAGCAACAATGGGTTATTGGTTGGGCTATCATGGGTCTACTGTCAATGGCATACACACGATAGAATATGACCCTATGGGTTTTATACCATTGAGATTAATGTTGTATTTTACCCCACCTCTTGTTCTTGGAATACTCTATTTATTAAGTTACATACGCCAACGCAAACGACCGCTAACAGTGTTTAGGATTTTAGCAGTTATACTCTTGTTTTTATTAAGTATTATCGCCTTTGCTTTGATTTATATTGGAATTATTAAGGGCGAATTTTTTCATTGATATTATAACTAACGAGTATTGTTCTTTTACCTCCCGATTCTCATGTGCTGCATCCTATATAAACAAGGGAGAAGGTCAAATTAATATATGAAAGAAATCAATATACCTACAATAGCTGCAACTACGAGACCAATTGCCATTCCAAAAAAACCGTCAATAATACTTTTACGATGATTGGATTGATATTCTTTGTCCATATCTTCTGTTCCGGGTAATCTTACCTTTTTCCAATTTGCAAGGATGCCTATATCCAGTACAAATACATCAAACCAGTTAACAACAAACCATATAATATAACATTTAATGAAACCATCCATAAAAGTTCTTGCACCGGCAATATAAACCAAACCAGTTAAAATTACGGTAAAAATGATACAGACTATAACTTTTTTTATAATAATAGTAATATTTTTTTCTTTTTCATTTGTTGCTTTATGTTCAGGATACAGTTCAAGATATCTTTCCTGTACAGCAGGTGCATATTCTTGTAACCAAAAAGTCTTGTTTTTTAGTACTGAACCAACTATTCCCACTCCAAATAATAAACTAACTATAATGCATTCTACAAATAGAATCATTGACTGTTTTGCCCCTTTCTCAGTCTTCTTATTTTTCCAATATAGGGAGAAGACTTTCTAAATTGTGGATTTCATAGGTGATGGGAAGCTTCTTTTTGTTCTCTGTCTGATTTTTGTTGTACCAGCAAGTGTCTAGTCCGGCATTGATTCCTCCCTGCATATCAGAGCTTAGGGAGTCGCCGATTATTAATGTTTCTGCTTTGTTAAATGTAGGTATTCTTTCAAATACAAATTCAAAGAATTCAATTTTGGGTTTCTGATAACCCGTTTCTTCGGATACGAATATCTTTTTAAAATAAGGAGCAAGACCCGATTCCGTAAGGCGGCGGTGCTGGGTGTATGCCACACCGTTTGACACAATATATAGGTCATATAAGTTTTTTAATTGTTCCAGTAAATCAAAGGCACCTGCTATTACCTGATGGTTTTCGCTTAAAACCTGCTGATATTCTCTTTCCAGAAGGATACCATCCACGTCATAGCCAAGGTTATGAAAGAGAATTCCAAATCTGGTATTTAATATTTCTTCTTGCTTTATTTCACCTTTTTCAAATGCTCCCCAGAGCTTTGCATTCAGTAATTCATATTGAGCCCTTATCTCTTTTGTCATTTGAAAACCGTGATTTAAAAACAGCTTAGTAAGCGCAGCATTTTGAGATGCTTTAAAATCCAGCAAAGTATCGTCAGCATCAAATAATAAAATTCTATATTTTTTTAACATAGTTTCTCCATTACCTTTAATAATTCTTTATATTTTGAAAATGCAACACGTATTAATTATAAATGACGCAGCTTCAAATGTATATAAGATAAAATTATAAGTCGGAATAAACGACAGTGTTGTGAACAATAACCCCTTGCGATGCACAGAAACGGCAGAAAACGTCAAAAAACAACCGGCAAAATCACCGGTTGTTTTGAGGGTAAAAATATTGTTGGGATTACCTATGTTAAGAGCATAGGTAGGGGTTAGCTTAATTAGCTGAAGTATCTCTTAAGAAGTCCCTCGAATGCTTTGCCGTGTCTAGCTTCATCTCTTGCCATCTCATGAACTGTGTCATGAATCGCATCTAGGTTAGCAGCCTTAGCACGTTTTGCAAGGTCAAATTTACCTGCGGTTGCGCCGTTTTCAGCGTCTACTCTCATTTCAAGGTTTTTCTTTGTGGAATCTGTTACTACTTCACCGAGTAATTCAGCAAACTTAGCAGCATGTTCTGCCTCTTCCCAAGCAGCTTTTTCCCAGTACAGACCGATTTCAGGATATCCTTCTCTAT